>JAICQI010000344.1 GCA_025937955.1 Pyrinomonadaceae bacterium | reverse complement strand
CGACTTCGCCTCGGCGCACTATGGGCTCGGGCTGTCGTATCTGGAAGTAGGTGACAAACGCTCAGCCGAAAAGGAAGAGCAGGTGCTGCGCAAGTTGAACTCACGTCTGGCGGATCGTTTAGCTGGAATGCTTCTCGTACCGGCAGGTCAGAGAAATAGAGTGTTTTGACGATCTCGTGCGGCACAGATCTGCTGTTTCTCTCTGGTTGGACCAAACCTTGATACGTTGATTATTTTACCGGCAGCGGCTGTTCAGTGCGCGCGGTCGTCGTTGAGTCGGGCCAGCCATAAAACTTGATCTCGCTGTCCCCATACTCAATCTCCAATGTCTCGTCGTTTGGTCCCAGCATGTCGAACTCATAACTCTCGCCGCTCTCAACTACGTTCTGCACTCCCCACGGTTCAATGTGAACCACGATGCGCTTGGGGGATGTGTTTCTTATGTTTATAAATAGGCGAACGTCTTCCACCAGATTGCCTCCCTGTCCGTCATTGTAGAAGTACAATCTGATGAAACGAAAACGGAATGTAAGTCTTTCAACAGGAGAATCGGTGATTGACCAGGACTCAGTCTTTCAACGTGCGTGTCCACGAGCGTCTTCTTTGCGATCAGTGGGTTTAGGAGCTATATAATCGAGTCAGATGACACTGTTATTCGCATTTTTAATTGGACTCTTCGCCGGGTTGCGCTCGCTTACGCCGCCTGCGGCGGTCGCATGGGCCGTGTACCTGGGTTGGCTCAAACTTGCGCGGCCACTGTCTCTCATCGGCTCGCTTCCCGCAGTGATAATTCTGAGCCTGTTAGCCATCACAGAACTCATTATTGATAAGCTGCCGAATACTCCCAACCGCACTGCTCCTCTCGGACTTATCGCCCGCATCGTGACAGGTGGCTTCACGGGCGCATGCGTTGCTCTGGGCGGTGGACAGTCGGCTTTCGTTGGTGCTGGGCTGGGACTGATCGGAGGAATCGTCGGTTGTTTCGGCGGCTATCAGGCCCGCACTCGGCTCGTAAAGTACCTGCGCCAACCAGATTTCAACATTGCTTTGCTCGAAGACCTGGTTGCGATCGGTGGCAGTCTGTTCATCGTTTCGCGATTCTAGTGCGGTGATGATTTTTACTTCATTCGTGCGGTTGAGTGTGATTGTGGTGCTACTGGCGCAATCAGCCGCACCTGCACAAACGGAGTCCATCCTTAAAGGCCAAGTCGTTGACAGAATTGAAACGCTCAACGATTCGTCGCAAAGTTACGCCTTTTATCTCCCGTCGAATTACACGCCGGATCGGAAGTGGCCGGTGCTGTACGCCTTTGACCCGGGTGCGCGTGGCCGCGTCCCGGTTGAGCGTTTTAAGGAGGCGGCTGAGAAGTACGGGTGGATCGTGCTTGGCTCGAACAATTCACGCAATGGTCCATGGGACGTTGTTATTGATGCATGGAACGCGATGCAGAAAGATTCTCATCAGCGTTTTGCGATCGACGATGAGCGTATGTACGCGACCGGTTTCTCCGGCGGCGCACGCGCAGCAATCCGCATCGCGGTAGCGTGCAAATGCCTGGCAGGCGTAATGGGCAATGGCGCGGGGTTCCCCGTGGATCTTGCTCCGTCGCCACAGATGCATTTTGTGTTCTTTGGTGCAGCCGGCGTTGATGACTTTAACTATCCCGAACTTAAGAGCCTGCAAGAACCACTAACCAAAGCAGGTCTCATCCATCGCGTTCAGACATTTGATGGTCGTCACGAATGGCCGCCGACCTCGGTGGCTACGGCGGCAGTTGAGTGGATGGAATTGCAGGCAATGAAGACCGGCAAGCGGCCGCGCGATGATGGCTTTATAAACGCAACGTGGCAACAGCTCCTTAGTGAGGCAAGAACACTTGAGGAATCGAAGAAATACAATGAAGCGTATCAGCTCTATCTCGACCTGGTCGCGAGCTTCAAAGGGCTACGAGACGTTGCGGAGCTTGAAACGAAAGTAAACCAACTCGGCGATAGTCGCGAAGTCAAAGCCGCGATCCGCGAAGAGCAAGCACAGATTAAAAAACAACGAGAGTTGCAGGGCCGGCTGAGTACTCTGATTGCCGCCCGTGATGGTGCAGCGTCGATTAACCAAAGCGAAGACGGGTTTGATGCCGGGAACCTGTTACCGAAAATTCTCAACGACCTGCGAAAGCAGTCAAAAGCGACGGAAGACTCCACTCAGCGCAGAGTCGCTCGTCGCGTGTTGGATGGTTTATTCGTAAGCCTCATTGAGCAAGGCATCAGTCTTCTACAAACGGAAAAGAATTACTCCGAGTCCATCAAACCTCTTAAATTGGCGACCGAAGTCAATCCTGATCGACCCGGCGCGTTCTTTTATCTTGCATGGGCCTACGCTGCCAATCGCGACAAGAAGAAGTCGTTGCAGTCTCTAAACACAGCGGTTGAGAAAGGCTTTTCCGACACTGCCATGATTACAGCTAATAAAGCATTTGATTCTCTTCGTAACGATCCGGAATATCAGCAGATTATGGCAAGGCTGAGGAAGCAGTAGTTGAGTGTGCTGAGTCAACTTTCAAAATGGTAAAAACTCGGCTTTTTGCTGCACCTGTGATTTGGGACTGAGCACCACGGCTCCCTCGAAGATATTCCCGGGCTCAGCGAAGGAGAATCGGTCAAATTACCGAAGTTGCCGACCTTGGAAAGTGGTGAGGTTGATCTAAGTAAGACCGACCAGAAGTACCTGTTCTGCGTTTTCATCTCTACCGAATGCGCCGGTTGTTCGCAAGATGAGCCTTTCTGGAAGGCACTCAGGAAGGAAATAAGTGAGAAGCAGGTAGCTTTTTATGTGATCGCTGTTGATGCGGACCAAGGTAAGGTTGAGAACTTCGCACAGGCCTATGAGTTTAAGGATATGCCGGTGCTCTTCGATCCTCAACGACAGGCAATAGAGGCTTTTAGAATTAGTTTTGTGCCGCAATATGTTCTGCTGGAGAAAGAAGGACGTGTTTTAGGTCGCTGGAACGGCATCCAACGTTTTGATGTTAAGCAGTCACCCGCGATCGGTAAACTTAAGGGTCTGGGCGAGCGCCTGTCTGCTCCAACGGAATGACCATTGAAGTGAGGCTGAACATGAAAGAGGGGTTTGTTAAAAGAAACCTCAACGCGCGGGTTGCGAATAGTTCTTTCTGCTATCTCTGCGCTCTTTTGTTCTTAATCTGCTGTTGTGTTTGCCAAGCAGTTTCTGCACAGCAGTCCAACAAGAAAACCAACCAATCTCCTGCTGAAGATGCAACTCGCGCCAACGAACAGGAAGTTGTTGCGCGATTGTTCGGAGTTGTAAACGACCTAAAAAACGAATCTGACAAATCGTCCGCAGCTTTGCTTCTGTCAGAAATAGCAGATGTGCTTTGGCGGGTGGACGAACCAGCAGCCCGCTCCATGTTCCGCATGGCTTTCGACAATGCTCTGCAGTCAACGACAAATAACCTGTCGGAGTTGAATGCCGCCGATAAAGAGGAAAGACGGCGTCAGGCGCGACGCCAAGCTGCGGCCATCAAGACGATTTTGAAGCGATATGGATCGCATGATCGCAGGAGTGCGGAAGCTTGGCTCCAGGAGTTTCAGGATGACATTAAGTCAGAGCAGACAAAAACCAACAACCTTCAAATGTCACCCGAGCAGGCGGAGTTCTTGGCAGAGATGGCGGTGACTTTGGTCCCGCAGAAACCGGAAGAGGCCCAACGTTTGGGCTTACTTTCGCTTTCAGCCCAAAAGATTCCTTCTGCTTACGGTCGTCTGTTGATGGCTCTCCGAGACAGAAACAAAACTCTCAGCGACGTTCTTTTCCGGCAGGCATTTATCTCGTTACGACTAAGTGGATTCAACTACGACTCAGCGCTGGTGGTTTTGACAAACTATGCGTTCTCGTCGCATGGCCAGCCCTTCCCTGACGTCTCACCAGCAGACGTTGCGCTTGTCATTCAGTACTTTATCGACGCCGCCAGCGCACAAGCTGCGCGTTGGCAGGGCGGTGGAGCTGGTAAAAGCGACGACCAAACCTTTGTGGCAAGTCTCTATAGTTTTCTTAACTATCGGGCGTTGCCGCTTGTCGCGCTCAACGCTCCCGATAGACTCACCCTCCTGCAAAGCCACGTCGGTGCACTTGCTCAAGTTTTAACTGTGGACCAAAGGCGGCAAGCCGAAGCATTTGCTGCTATAGCCCGACAAAGCCATTCTCTCGATGGCGGCGATTCAGACTTGGAGTCTCGCATTCAACACGCAGAACGAGAAAAAAATGCAGCGACGCGCGATTTTCTTTTTCGCAATCTTGTCATTCAAATGATGCGTACCGATCCGAAGCAGGCACTGTCAATGGCCTCGAAGATTGACGATCAACAAATGCGAGCGCAAACCGAAGACGAGGTTTTGTTGGTCCTGCTGCAAAAAGCTTTTGCAGGTCGAGTTTATGACGAAGCCAGGAGTTTGGCGCTTAAGTTTAATGACCGCAACAGTCAAGCTCGATGGCTGACGCGAATCGCGAGTAAAGTTGTATCTAGTTCAAGAGATCAGACAGAGGCTCCCGACCTGCTATCGCAAGCGTATTCAATTGCCTCGAAGAGCGACAACACAGCGGCCAAGCTGGAAGTGCTCCTGCTCATTGCGAAAGAATTCGTTGGGTTCGATCGAGATCGCGGATTCGAAATACTTTCGGACGCACTGAGCACAGCCAATAAGATAGAAAAGACTTCGCCCAAAATAGACAAATTATCCATGCCGGTGATGAGGGTGATAAGCGTAACGATGGTTGACGGGCAAGAAGTCGTCGGCAACGAACGCGCGACGATGGAATCGATCGATTTCAACCAGATCGGCGCCTTTGTCGACCGCGATTTTGCCAGGACTAGTCTTTTGGGTGATAACTTAAAAGTTCGTCTCCTGCGAACTAAATACCTAATTGGCGTAGCGCGAAGGGTTTTACGTGTTCCGCGACAGGGTTCGGGCTACGAACGAAGCATCGACGACATCCTTTCCAATTGACAGGCGCTAATAGCGAAGTAACAAAAGGTACGCCCAAACTGAAGAGACCCTTTCAAAGACTTCCCAAGTCGATAGCGTTTCGTCACTAGTTTTGCTCCGTTCACACCACTAACGTCCGCTTTCGTTGCAAACACTCTCACGACCGCTAAAAACACCTTTAGACTTTCCAGGTATTAACCACTCGCAGGATCGAAAGGACAATCCAATGAACCGAAGAGAGTTTGTGGTGGCAGGTTCGTTCACGTTGGCCACCCTCGCCTTACGCGCGAATGGGCAAGAGAAGAAACAGTATGTCTGTCCGCCCTGCGGGTGCAGTCATGATGGTGAGGTACATAACGAAGCGGGCCAATGCCCCGTTTGCGATATGACGTTAATTGAGAAAACACCGGCCATGAGTGAGCTGACGGGTATTCCCAACTTCCTGAAGCTAACCGATCAAGTTTGGACTGGTGGACAGCCATGGCCCGAGCATCTACCCAAGCTCAAAGAAGCGGGCATCAAGGTCGTCATCAATCTGCGACCACACGGCGAAGCTAACGGCGAGCGCGAGGCGACCAAAATTAAAGAGTTGGGAATGAGCTACTTCAACATTCCCATGGTTTACAACGCACCGGATGAATTGGACGCTGATGATTTCCTGAAGCTCACTGACGAACAACTCAAGAATGGTCCAGTGTTCATCCACTGCGCAGTCGGTCCTCGCGTAGGCGCCTTGTGGATGATTCGCCGCGTACTACGTGATGGCTGGGAATTAGACAAGGCATTGGAAGAAGCCAACCGGATCGGACTGCGCAATCAAGGTCCACTGCTCGAGTTCGCTAAAGAGTACATCGATAAACGGAAGAAGAAATAAGTTATGAAGTCTTTGTTTGTGCTGGCGCTCTACCTCGCGCTGGCATCAGTGGCACACGCGCAGAACTGGCCATCGTTTCGCGGACAAAATAGCGCCGGCGTCGGTGATGGGAGTACTCCGCCGACCTCGTGGGATGCAGAGAAGTCAATAAACATCTTATGGAAAACTCCGATCCCGGGTCTCGCCCATTCAAGTCCGATCATCTGGAAGGATCGCATCTTTGTTACGACCGCAGTCAGCAGCGCCGCGAATTCACAGTTCGTACATGGGATAACAGAGACACCAGCTTCTGCCGAAGATAATTCAAAACATAGTTGGCGCGTTTACAGCCTCGATAAGAACAGTGGGCGCATCATCTGGGAGAGGTCAGTTTACGAAGGCGTGCCGAAGGTCAAACGTCACGTCAAAGCCAGCTATGCGAATCCGACTCCGGCCACGGATGGCAAACATCTGGTGATTTCCTTTGGCTCAGAAGGACTCTACTGCTTCGACCTTGATGGAAAACTTTTGTGGAAACAAGATCTGGGTGTCCTCGACGGCGGTTGGAGCACTGACGCCAGCTTTCATTGGGGCTTTGGCAGTTCGCCTGTCATCTACAAACATCTGGCGATTGTCCAGTGTGACACGCAGAACCAGTCGTTTATTGCAGCTTTCAATCT
>JAICQI010000594.1 GCA_025937955.1 Pyrinomonadaceae bacterium | reverse complement strand
TGACATGGTGGCCCAGGGAGTGCCACCGCACTGGATGAGCTACGTCGCCGTTACCAGCGCCGACGAGTCAGCAGAAAAGGCAAAAGCCGAAGGCGCAACGATAATGAATGGCCCCTTTGACGTGTTTACGCTTGGACGCATGGCTGTGATCCAGGATCCAACTGGCGCTGTCTTCTCGATTTGGCAGGCGAAAGATAATAAAGGCTCCGGAGATTACGGCAAGCCCGGCTTTCTTTGCTGGAACGAGCTCGGCACAAACGATCCAGAAAAGGCCGGACAGTTTTATTCAAACGTGTTTGGTTGGACCAGACAACCGTTTCCCGGCGGCGAGATCGAATACACGATCTTCAACAACGAAGACAGAGGCGTGGGTGGCATGTACAAGATCACGCCCGAAATGGGTCCGATTCCGCCAAACTGGCTCGCCTATTTCGCCGTGGAGGACTGTGACGCCAAAGTTCAAAAAGCGACCGAGCTGGGGGCAAATGTCATGATGCCGGCACAGGATATTCCCGGTGTCGGAAGATTTGCGATCCTGATCGATCCGCAGGGCGCCGTGTTCGCGATCATCAAAACGGAGCCGCATCAGTAAGGCGCAAATCGTTAGCCGCAGATAAACGCGGATGACGCAGATCAGGAATTTCTGATCTGCGTCATCCGCGTTTATCTGCGGTTGGAAACTGCCACTGCAATGAAAGCTCGTCTCGTCTGGCTGGTACTCTGCGTCATCTGGGGATCGACCTGGCTCTTTATCAAGCTCGGTCTTGAAGCACTGCCGCCACTGACCTTTGCGGCCATCAGGTTTGTCATCTCCTGTGCGATCATCTTCTTGATAATTCGCATTCGCGGGATCAAATTGCCGCGAGCGCGGGCTGATTGGATCCTGCTTGCCGTCACCGGAATTCTTTCATTCGCTCTTAATTACGGTTTGGTATTCTGGGCCGAGCAGTACATCTCATCCGGACTCGCGGCGCTTTTGCAAGCAACGCTTCCAGCCTTTGGACTAGTCTTCGCACACTTTCATTTGCCTGCTGAGCGCTTGAGTTGGGGCAAGATAGGTGGAGTTATTTTAGGTGTGTGCGGTGTCGCAGTCGTGTTTTCGAATCAGCTCGCGGTGGAGGGCACTATGGCACTGGCGGGCTGTGTCGCGATGATCCTGAGTGCGATGTTTGCTGCGTACTCCAACGTGCTCGTCAAGGCTTACGGAAAGAACATGAATCCGGCCGTACTCGCTGCAGGCCAAATGCTCTTCGGTCTATTGCTGCTGTTAGTCGTGGGAATCCCGCTTGAAGGCAATCCACTGCGCTTTCACTGGACACCGATCGCAATAGTTTCCCTGCTGTATCTGGCCGTGGTCGGCACAGTAATAGCGTTTATGCTGTACTACTGGCTGGTGCTCAACATGGACGTGACGAAGTCGATGTTGATTTCACTAGTCACACCCGTCGTCGCGGTGCTCCTGGGAATGATTGTCCTGGACGAACAGATCGGCTGGCGCACACTGTTCGGCGGGGCAATGATCATGATGGGCATTGCCTTAATCGTCGTGCGCAAAGCTCGAAAACAAGACCAAACGCTCACTACTTCAGTAGCGGCCGATTAAATTGAACTCGCGGATTTGGGCGGCGAGATAAGCTTCGACGGCAAACTCTACCAGCGGTGCTTCGTCCGGTGAGTAATACTCAGGCAAACGGCGCAACTGGCTAATCTGAGACGACAACAACCAGAAACCACCAATCTCCGCGCCAAACTGATTATGGACGGCCAGCTCGAGCGCCGTACCATGCACCACTCGCAGGTATTTTGCCGATGCGTGGTCTATATCGACGGTGCAGTCACCAAGCGCAAAGCCAAGAAACTCGACGTCGCTTTCATCTTTCTTACCATTACGCGACATATTTGCGAATTAAGCCTCTCACGACACCCTGGATCTCAATGCTTTCCGGAGTATGGATACGGATTGTCTCGAACTGTGGGTTAGCGGGTTCGAGACGAATAAAGCCGGACTCGAGGTAAAACTTCTTGACCGTCGCATTATCGTTGTCGACGCGGGCTATGACTAACTGACCATTCTCGGCGGTTCTTTGTGACGCCACGATGATGATGTCGCCATCCTCAATGTTTTCTCCGACCATAGAATCACCACGCACGCGCAGTGCAAAATTACGTCCGCGTCCCTGCAAGTCTTTCGGCACGGAAATGGTGTCGTGGGTGAGTATGGCTTCGATGGGTTGGCCGGCCGCAACAGTCCCGAGCAAGGGGACCTCACTGTTCCCCTCGCCGTTACTCTCGCTTTGCTGAACGATTTGAATCCCGCGACTCACGTTGGGGGTGCGTTTTATTAGTCCTTCACGCTCGAGGGCGGTCAGGACTGCGTGAACGCTGGCAGATGACCTCATGTCGAAGTGCCGGCCAATCTCAGCAATGGTCGGTGGCTCTTGATTAGAGTCAATAACGCGCCGGATGAATTCAAAGACTCTTCTTTGTTTAGCCGTTACTGGCATAACACTCTCCCTTTGTATTGCCCAGAATAATTTTCGTTGACAAGCGAAAATCTAGCGAACATTCTCGAACATATGAGGCGCGACGTCAAGTGGTTTTTTCAGGACCGGGTCGGTGCGTGGGGGAGACCGTTACCGGCTCGGTCCTGGCGTCGCGCTGTGACTCTAGCCCGGTGATCAGCTGGCCCCTCATCATCCGGATTTTGAATCGCTTCTGGATCGGGCCGGCTGAACACCACCACCGGGCTAAAGCCACGGCGTGATGGAGCTACTTGATTGCTTTCGCCAGTTTTTTGAGGTCGTCGATGAAACTGCGCAATTCGAGGTGGCGCGTTTCATCGTCAGGAGCACGAAGTATCGAGGAGGGATGGACGGTAGCCATGACGTAAGGTGCAAGTGTTGACTGAATAAATTCGCCCCGTTGTTTGGTGACTCGGAACTGCGGTCCGAGCAGCGCCTGGGCGGCGGTCGCACCCAGGGCGACGATTACATCGGGTTTGATAACGGCGATTTCGGCTTCCAGCCATGGACGGCAGGAAGCGATTTCCAGGGAGTTAGGTTTCTTGTGGATCCGGCGTTTGCCGCGCGGTTCCCATTTGAAATGTTTGACAACATTGGTGACGTAGGTTTGTTTGCGCTCGATGCCGGCTGCTTCCAGGGCGTCATCGAACAGTCGGCCGGCCGGACCAACAAAAGGTCTGCCTGTCAGATCTTCTTCGTTACCGGGCTGTTCACCCACAAACATGACTTTTACGCGCTTGGCCCCTTCACCAAAAACGGTCTGCGTGCCTGTCTTCCACAGGTCGCAGGCCTGGCAATCGGCAGCCGCGTTCTTGAGCGACGAGAGCGATGGTCGCGGTGGAATTAAAGCCTCTGCCGGGCTGATGAAATTTTTGTTTCTCGGCATTTGATAGGTCCTAGTAAGACATATAGGTCATATAGGACCTGTATGGCGAGGATGCAGAGAAACCATAACAATAATCATGAAAGCTGCGGTTTCAAAATTAGAGCTCGAATCAGATATGGCCAGTCGTTTTGGCGATGCTTTCAGGCTCCACGAAAAGTCTGTCGTCGAAACGCTCTCCAATGGTATTGACGAGATTGATCTGCTAACGGGCGGCTTGCCGCGTGGATCCATCAGTGAAATCTTTGGGCCGGCATCGTCCGGACGCACCAGTCTGATGTATTCCATGCTCGCTTATGCGACCGCGCACGAAGAGACGTGCGCGCTGGTCGATACAAACGATGTGTTTGCCCCAACCATCGCGACGGATGCGGGAATAGATTTCGATCGTTTGCTGTGGGTCCGGTGTGCCGCCAATCTCGAGCATGCTTTCAAGGCCACGGATCTCTTGTTACATGCGGGTGGGTTTGGTTTGGTAATTCTCGATCTGGGCGACGTGGCGGGAAAAGATGCACGCCGGATCATCTCTTCGTGGTGGTATCGCTTTCGCCGCACTGTCGAGGATCGACCAACAGTATTAGCGGTAATTTCAGAAGAAGCCTGTACTCGATCCTGTGCCGCGCTGACCCTGGAATTGAAAGGCGCGCCGGAGTGGTCAGGAAATCTTTTGCGCCAGAACGCGATCAAGGTAAATCGCCAGCGCCCCATTTCCCCCTGGCTGCATGAGAGTCAATTCAGGGCGATAGCCTAATCTGTGGCTAATACATTCAGATATTTTCGTTAATTTTCGGTTCAGATGTTTGCCTGTATTCATGCCCAACAAGTCCCGACAGAGCTCTCTCTAACGGAGTTTGCCTATGGCTTCTCGCCCATCGTGGAAGAAG
>JAICQI010000686.1 GCA_025937955.1 Pyrinomonadaceae bacterium | reverse complement strand
GACATCGAGGTGGATTACACTGCCGCGGAAGTGATCAAAGGACGCGATCCGCAACTGGAACGCGCGGTGCAGGAAGCGTTAAGGTTGCTGGAGCTCAATCCGACACGACGCGTGCCGCGCCCGGCTCCGATCGATCGCGTGTCGAAGGGTAGTAGCCGATAATGAAAACCACAAAACGCAAATGGTTTTCCTTCTCTTTTTGTGCCTTTTGTGCCTTTTTGTGGCTATCTTCTGCTCACGCGCAGGTAGCGCCTTCCGACTATGTGCGCACTGAAGCAATGATCCCGATGCGCGACGGCGTGCGTTTGTTCACGCAGATCGACGCTCCCAAAAACCAGAGCAGTCCGCTCCCGATCCTGTTGTTAAGAACCCCATACGGTCTTGGCAGTATCACACCAGATCAGATCGCAACACTCCTAAGTGAACTTTCCTCAGACGGCTACATCATCGTGCGTCAGGACATTCGCGGGCGCTTCAAGTCTGAAGGCTCGTTTGTCATGCTTCGCCAGCCGCGCGATCCCAAAGACAAGAAATCCATCGACGAAAGCACCGACACTTACGACTCGATCGCGTGGCTTCTGACCAACACACCGAACAATAACGGCAAGGTCGGCATGGCCGGCACGAGTTACGGCGCCTGGCTTTCAGTGATGGGAATGCTCGATCCTCATCCCGCTTTGAAAGCAGTGGTCCAACAAGCCTCTCCGGCCGACATGTGGCTGGGCGATGACTTTCATCACAACGGTGCGTTTCGTCTGAGCTACGGCTTTGAGTACGCCTACATGATGGAGTCGTCAAAAGAGATCACAGACCCGACCACTATCATCGACAAGCTCGACGCCTACGAGTGGTATTTAAATCTGGGTGCACTTTCGAATGTGGATAAGAAGTACTTTCATGGCAAGATTCCGACCTGGACCGACTTTGTTAACGAACCTGACTACTCCGCATTCTGGAAACGCCAGGGTTTCGCCCCGTGGCTCAATCGCGTCACGGTGCCGATCCTGAACGTAGCCGGTTGGTGGGACCAGGAAGACTTCTACGGCCCGATAAAGATTTACGAGCTGCTCGAGCGTCACGACACTGCAAAACAAAACTTCCTCGTTGTTGGTCCATGGAATCACGGCGGCTGGTCAAGAGGTGAGGGAAGTAAGCTTGGCCGGATTGAGTTTGGCAGTCCAACCGCCGCTCATTACCGGAAAAACATCCTGGCGCCGTTCTTTGCACACTATTTAAAAGGACAGGGTGCGGGCCCGCGAACCGAGGCTATGACCTTCCGCACCGGCGAAAACAAGTGGGTCGAACACGGCCAGTGGCCTCCGAAACTAAACATTACGGACCGCAAGCTCTATTTCCAGGGCGGTAAGAAATTGTCTTTCACTTCACCGCCCGCGACCGAGTCAAAATGTTTTGAGAGCTATGTTTCTGCTCCCGACAGTCCGGTTCCGTATCGCCCGCGACCGATACAGGTGCGCTCAGGCTGGCCAGTTTGGTTGGTTGAGGATCAGCGTTTTGTTGATGGTCGTCCGGACGTGCTTACTTACCAAAGTGAGACACTCACCGAGGATGTCACCGTGTCGGGAAGAATCGTCGCCAACATCTTCGCCTCCACGTCGGGCACCGATAGCGATTGGATCGTTAAACTCATCGACGTCTATCCAGACAAGTACGAGCCCGATCGGAGTATGAGCGGATACCAGCTCATGATTGCGGGCGACGTCTTTCGCGCTCGTTATCTGAAGAGCTTTGAAAAGCCGGAACCGCTAAAAGCCAACGCCATTTATCACTACCAGATCCCGTTTCCCGCCAATGATCACACGTTCAAGAAGGGGCACCGGATCATGGTCCAGGTGCAGAGCACGTGGTTTCCGGTGATCGATCGTAATCCGCAGACATTTGTTCCCAACATTTTCCTGGCGAAGGATTCTGACTTTAAGCGGGCTACCCAAACGATCTGGTGTTCCGGCCCGCATGCGTCATATATCGCGTTGCCAGTCGAGGCCAGGTAAATGTCCGCCGCACCTGAAATCTCCGACATCACGATTCGTGAAATCAACGAGTTCGCGGAGATCCGTGCCGTTGAAGAGTTACAGAAGGAAGCCTGGGGTCTCCCGGATCTCGACGTCGTGCCGCTCACGCAACTCGTGGCCGCGAAAGAAGCAGGCGGCGTGTTGATTGGCGCTTTTGACGGTGAGATGTTGGTGGGCTTTGTCTACGGCTTTCCAAGTTTCGAGCGCGGTGAGTTGGCCCATCACTCGCACATGCTGGCAGTGAAGCCTGCCTACAGAAATTATGATCTGGGACGACGTCTCAAGCTGGCGCAACGCGAACACGTCATTGCACAAGGAATCGATCTGATTAGCTGGACCTACGATCCGCTCCAGAGTCTGAACGCGCACTTTAACTTTGGCAAATTGGGTGTGTTGGCAGATCGATACTTCCTGAACTTTTATGGTGAAGATGCGGCAAGTTTTCTACATCAAACCGGGACGGATCGTTTGTGGGTGTCGTGGCTTGTTTCAAGCGAACGCGTGAAGGAAAGAATCAGTGGCATCAGTTATTCGAGCCCTTCTAATCTCGGTCCACCGCTGGTGCAGGTTGAAGCGGACGATTCATCGCGGCGCAACGATTTCGCTGAGGGGCTGGCCCAGGATCATGCGGTGATTGAGATTCCATCTAACATCGACGCTCTGCCACGAGAGACGGGTTTGAGATGGCGCGAAGATACGCGTTGGGCATTCACCGAAGCACTCAAAGCCGGCTACTTCGTCGATGCATTTGTTCGCGAAACCCGTGGTGACAAACGCATCGGGAAATACATACTGAGCCGCAAGAAGGCACAAGACGATTAGCCACAAAAAGGCACAAAAAGCACAAAAGAAAAGAAAGATGATGAGTAAGGAAATGCTGATCACACGGCGGGAGATGCTCAAGGGCGCTGGGCTTGCAACCGCGTCGATACTCGCGGCGCCAATGATCAATCGCGGACGCTTCCGGCTCTTCGCCAGTGTAGCGACCGAGTATTCGTCGAAAGCGATCGACTTGATCGGGCGCACGACAGTTATCGACATGCTTAATGTCCTGACGCTCGACTTTGCCAGGCAACAGAGATGGTTCAGGGATCCGGAGACCTTCACCGCTTCCGATTTGCAGCCGTATCTTGAGTCGGGCATCAACGTTATGCATCCCGCCATCGGGATGGGTGGTCCCAACGCCTACGAAAGCGCGCTGCAATTCTTCGCTTCGTGGAACGGATTTATCGCGAGTGTTGGTGATCACTTTACGCGCATCGACAGTGCCGCCGATCTGAAACGCGTTAAGAAGTCGAACAAGATTGGTGTCATACTCGGTCTGCAGAATTCGGAGCACTTTCGCCGGCCTGAAGATGTCGATCTTTTCCGCGGGCTCGGTCAACGCGTTTCTCAACTCACTTACAACGCACGCAATCTGATCGGCAACGGTTCAACTGAAAGAAGAGACGAAGGCATTTCCGACTTCGGCATTTCGATCATCGAACGGATGAACAAAGCGGGCATGGCTGTTGACGTGTCGCACTGTGGCGATCGCACCACGCTGGACGCGTTCGAGATCTCCAAGAAACCGGTCTTGATCACGCATTCGAACTGTCGCGCGCTCGTGCCGGGTCATCCGCGTCTCAAGACAGATGAAGTGATCAAGAAGGTTGGCGAAG
>JAICQI010000974.1 GCA_025937955.1 Pyrinomonadaceae bacterium | reverse complement strand
GCCGCGACCGTTTCACGTACTCGCGACACAGAACCCGATCGAGATGGAAGGCACGTATCCGTTGCCCGAGGCGCAGCTCGATCGTTTTATGTTCAACGTGAAGATTGGTTACTTGCCGGAAGAAGAGGAAGTGGCTGTTGTCAAGCAAACAACTTCTCCGCAGGATTATGATTTCCAGCGATTGATGTCCGCTGAAGAGATCATCGCCTTTCAACGACTGGTGCGGCAGGTGCCCGCTTCGGACACGGTCGCACGCTATGCTGTGCGTTTGGTAAATGCGAGCCGGCCGGGCACGCCGCCCGCGCCTGATTTCGTGAATAAGTGGGTGACGTGGGGAGCGTCGTTGCGCGCGTCACAGTTTTTGATTTTCGGCGGGAAAGCGCGCGCGATACTGCGTGGACGTTACAACGTTTCGTGTGAAGATGTGCGCGCGGTCGCGCCGGCTGTGCTGCGGCATCGCGTGCTGCTGAACTTTCAGGCGGAAGCCGAGAAAGTTGATTCGGATCAGGTGATCAAACGATTGATCGAGACGGTGCCGGAACCGAAGAGCGGACTCTGATCTATGTGGCCACGACGCAATAAAGCAGTTGAGGAACAACCATCGGTCGCGCCTGCGCCGGTGACTACGCCTGCGCGCTTTCTCGATCCGGAGCTGCTTGCGCGCGTCGGCTCGCTCGAACTGCTTGCGCGCGCGGTTGTTGAGGGTTTTATGTCGGGCCTGCATCGTTCGCCGTTCACGGGTTTCTCGACCGAGTTCACTGAGTATCGTCAATACAATCCCGGCGACGATTTACGCTATCTCGACTGGCGTCTGCTTGGCCGCACCGATCGCTACTTCATCAAGAAGTACCGCGCTGACACGAACACGCAGTGTCATTTGTTGATCGACACCAGCAATTCGATGAACTACGCGCACGCGAGCTCGGTAACAAAGCTTCAGTATGCGCAATTTCTCGCGGCGTCGTTGGCGTACTTGCTAAGCCGCCAGCAGGACGCGGTGGGTTTGATCGCGTTTGCTGATAAGGTCCACACGCACGTGCCCGCGCGTAATCGCACCGGGCACATGCGCACGATCTTCGGCAATATTTCAATGCTCCAGGCTGGTGGTGAAACACACCTCGCTGAGTCGCTGCACCAGCTTGCTGAGTTACTGACACGGCGCGGCATCGTCGTGATCATCTCTGACTTCTACGATCAGCCGGAGCGTTTGCAGGAAGCGTTTCAGCATCTGCGTTTCAAAGGACACGATCTCGTTGCGTTCCAGGTGCTGGATCAAAACGAGCTGGACTTTGATTTTAAGGATCCGGTGGTATTGCTGGAAGACGCCGAGACGCAGGAACAGATGCCTGTGCTACCGGATGTCGTGATGGGCGGTTATCGTGAACGCATGCGCAAGCATGTCGATGGGATGCGGCGTTGTGCGGCCGCGAACAACGTCGATTATGAATTACTGACGACGAAACAGCCGCTGGATTTCGCGCTGTTCTCGTTTCTCTCCCGTCGCGCCGGAAAATAATTATGGATTCACCATGTGCCTAAGAAGAACTGTGTGCCTAAGAATAGAACAAGTCAGGAAG
>JAICQI010000258.1 GCA_025937955.1 Pyrinomonadaceae bacterium | reverse complement strand
CCGTGGCCACCCCAGTCTTAGACTTCGCACGCTGGGGTGGCCACGGAGGGCCACCCCTACAAATGGGAACGAAGATGAGTGATGTGATTGGCGTGGTTGGTGCGGGGACGATGGGGAATGGAATTGCCCAGGTTGCCGCGCGCGCCGGCTACAACGTGATCATGCATGATGTGCGTGATGAATTTCTCGATCGCGGACTAACCGCGATCGATAAGAGTTTGCAACGCGACGTTGATAAAGAACGCCTCGACGCAGAAAGCAAACAGGCAATCATCGGCCGGATTCGGCGGACCACTGATTTCGCCGCGTTCAAAGAAGCGACGTTTGTAGTCGAAGCAGTGACGGAAGACCTGGGCGTAAAAACTCAAGTGTTCAAAACACTCGATCAAGTCACACCGCCACATGCAATTCTCGCCTCAAATACCTCATCAATCTCCATCACGAAGCTAGCCGCAGCCACTAAACGCCCCGACAAAGTCATCGGCATGCACTTCATGAATCCCGTTCCAGTCATGAAGCTGGTGGAAGTGATTCGGGGCATGGCGACTTCCGACGAAACCTACGCGCGAGTCAGATCACTAACTGAGCAGTTAGGCAAAGTCGCGCTCGACTGCCAGGACTCGCCAGGCTTCGTCGCCAATCGCGTCCTGATGCCGATGATCAACGAAGCCATCTTTGCATTGTACGAAGGCGTGGCAAGTCGCGAGAGCATCGACGGTATTATGAAGCTCGGCATGAATCATCCGATGGGCCCACTCACGCTCGCCGATTTTATCGGTCTCGATGTATGCCTTGCCATCATGAATGTGTTATATGAAGGGCTCGGAGACCCCAAATATCGACCTTGCCCGCTGCTCAAGCGTTACGTGGACGCTGGTTGGCTGGGTCGAAAAAGCGGCCGCGGGTTTTACGAATACTAAACCTCAGACAGAGAAATGCGCCCCAACATCTCTCATTATTGCCAAAAGTGCCTGGCGGCAAATCCACTGGGCCAGGAGTTCTGCAGTCGCTGCGGCACTCGCTTGATGATCGTCGTCGAACCAAGCACTTCGCGGTTTGAGGCTGGACCAGCGAGTCTTTCCACTGACGAACATCTTCTCGAACGTATTTCCGCTGCTGAAAACAGAGTGGCGCGTCTGGCTGAACGACTGGAGCGCAGTCTTGACCTGCTGCTGCGTTACGCGCAGAACGCTTACTTTGATCGTTCGTTGATGAGAGCGCTCGTAGGTCTACTCACTGAAGACGGCGTGGTCGAAACAGAACGACTCGAACGGATGTGGAGCGAGCGCTGCCAGCGAGACACAGTCGAGCAGGAAGAGAACGTCCAACGCGACGAGCTGCGCTTGCGAATCCTCACCGAAGCTAGAGCCACGGACAAACACTCCTTCGAAGAACTAGTCAACGAAGGA
This sequence comes from Pyrinomonadaceae bacterium, assembly GCA_025937955.1. Classification (GTDB taxonomy): domain Bacteria; phylum Acidobacteriota; class Blastocatellia; order Pyrinomonadales; family Pyrinomonadaceae; genus PSRF01. Next base: position 6,336 of record JAICQI010000258.1, on the reverse strand, counting down.
TTCCTGCTGCTCGAAGACAAGCAGATCCCGCAAGGCATCGTTAAACTCCAACGCGCCGCCGAGATCTCGGAAAACAACGCCGCGCTGAATCTCTTTATCGGCGAGCACTACTTCCGCCGCGGAAAAACGAAACAGGCGCGTGCCTATCTCGAACGAGCCCACGCCGCTTTGCCTGGCGATCTGCGTGTCTCGTTGTTGTTGGGATTGACGTGTGCCGACGATGGCGAAGTGGCACTGGCGAAGGACCTGCTGAGTAGTGCGACGTCGCAGGGTGGTTCTTCGTTCGCGGGACATTATGGATTGGGCTGGGTGTTTGTGGCGGAGAAGAAGTGGCGCCGCGCGTTGGGTGAATTCAAGCGAGCGTTGACAGTGAAGCCGTCGCCGGAAGCGCATTACGTCCTCGGTTGTCTTTATTTTGAGCTCAATCGCGACGCCCTGGCGGTGCGACACCTGCGCAAGGCTACCGAGATGGACGCAGGTTATGCCGAAGCGTTCTACCTGCTGGCGCAAGCATTCGAGCGTCTGGGACGTAAAGATTTGGCGCAGCAGGCTTTAGAGAAAGCGGATCGGAAAGGCGTAAACCTTTTTCAACTGCCAAAATCCGGTGCTCGTCGTCTGATGGCGGGGGCCGACAAGCGACTCGCAGACGCCCTACGCGAAGACGCTTTAGCCACTGATTTCACGCAGGGACACTGATGGGATGTGTTGGTCTTGGGTCTTAGGGCTTGGGTCTTCGGTCTGGCGTTTTATAGGCCAAATCCAAGACCAAAGACCCAAGGCCTAAGACCAAAGACCCAAGCCTGTGTTGATCCGGTGAAATCTGTAGCCTATAATGGCCGCTTTTTGTGCGATGCGGATTGAGTTGGAGAACCTGGAGGGCGGCAAGAGCGATTTCGCCCACGTTTATCAGCCTGAGGAACTGAATCCCGTCGACGAGCGCGTACAACTGACTGAGCCCGCAGCGGTAACGGGTAAAGTTCGGCTTTCGGGAAACGAGGTCTTTGTCAACGGTCACGTCGAGACGCGCGCACAGGTCGAGTGCGATCGCTGTCTGAAAACCGTCGAGCTGCCTGTCAGCGCGGATTTTGCGCTGGAGTACATCACTGGCGCCGAATACGAGGCTAACAGCGGTGCGGCGGAGTTAACAGAAGCCGAGATGTCGGTTTCCGTTTTTGACGGTGAAGTGATCGACGTCGACGAGGTCGTGAAAGAACAGATTTTGCTGGCCGTACCCACTCGCATGCTTTGTCGCGAGGACTGCAAAGGCATTTGCCCGGAATGCGGCACGGATTTGAATGCGGGCGAATGCAAGTGCGTTAAAGATGATATCGATCCGCGTTGGGCGGCTCTGAAGAACTTAACTTAAGCCACAAAGAGGCACAAAAAGCACAAATGGTTTTCGTTTGCGCTTTTTGTGCTTCGTTGTGATTATTAAATACGGAGTAATTATGCCAAATCCTAAGCGACGACACTCCAAAGCTCGTCGAGACAAACGTCGCGCGCACGATGCCTTGCGCGCCCCCCAAACTACCCTTTGCCCGAATTGTCGTGAGCCCCGCTTGCCACACCGCGTTTGCCCCAAATGCGGCCATTACAAAGGTCGCGAAGTTGTGACGGTAGAACAAAGCTAAACCAAATTTGTGCGAAGTCACTCGCAGCATCAGGTCCCGTTGACGGGCAAGGTCGTTCTCGACGCCATGGGAAGTGACCACGCGCCGAACGTGGAAATCGACGGCGCCCTTGCTGCGACGCGTGATCTCGGCGTGGGAGTTATTCTCGTGGGCCAGGCCCACAAGGTTGAGCCTGAATTACGACGGTGCGGTTGGCGCGGCGATGGCGACCGCGGGATTGAGTTAGTCGATGCGGCTGAAGTCATCGCGATGGATGATCCGGTCGCAACTTCCGTAAGACGGAAGAAGAAGAGCTCTTTGAGAATCGGCTCGAAGCTGGTGATGGAAGGACGTGCTGACGGTTTTGTTTCCGCCGGCAACACCGGTGCTGCGATGGCCACTGCGAAGATGGTTATCGGAACACTGCCGGGCGTCGATAGACCAGCACTCGCCGCGATGATTCCGACGAAAGCTGCTAAGCCTACGTTGTTGCTGGACGTGGGCGCCAACTCGGAGTGCAAACCACATCACCTGGCCCAGTTTGCAATCATGGGTGATGCTTACTCGCGCTCGGTGCTCGGCACAGCCAAACCTTCGGTAGGATTGATGAGCATCGGCGAGGAAGAAGCAAAGGGAAACGACTTGACGAAGGAAGCGTTCCCATTGCTGCGACAGTTGGAGGACATCAACTTCGTCGGCAATGTTGAAGGACGCGACGTGTTCTCGGGCATGATCGACGTGATCGTCACCGACGGTTTCACCGGCAACGTCATGCTGAAACTGTCAGAAGGACTGACTGAGGCGATGCTTTCGATGCTGAAGAAGGAGCTGATGGCCACGGCGGTAACGAAGGCCGGCGCGATGCTCGCGAAGCCTGCGTTTCGGAGTATCAAGAAGCGGCTCGACTACACGGAATACGGCGGCGCGCCGTTGTTGGGTGTGAGTCGCATCGTCGTCATTGGACATGGACGCTCGAACGCGCGTGCGATACGCAATGCAATCAGGAGTGTGAAAGACTTTTCCGAACATCGGACGGCTGAAAGAATTCAGGAAGGACTGAACAATCCACAGATTACACAGATATATTCAAACAGTAGTCTGCGTGTATCTGTGTAATCTGTGGATACTTGTAGTAATCTGAGGGATTGATGGTGAATCAACGCGCTGGAGTTCTCGGAACTGGGCATTCCTATCCGGAAGGCATTCTGACGAATGCGGAGCTCGCTAACATAGTCGAGACTTCTGACGAGTGGATCACGACGCGCACAGGAATCAAGCAACGACGCAAAGCAGCGCCGGATGAATACACGTCGCTGTTTGCGGTGCGTGCGGCGCGGCAGGCGATAGAACGCGCTCGTTTGGATCCTGCTGATATCGATTTGCTTCTTTGTGCCACGGTCACGCCTGATCAGATACTGCCGTCAACCGGTTGTATCGTGCAGGCAGAGCTCGGCGCGAACAATGCAGCGGCGATGGATATCGTTGCGGCGTGCTCGGGTTTCCTGTATGGCGTGTCGCTGGCCGACTCGATGATCAGAACAGGCCAGGTGCGACATGCGGTCGTGGTCGGCGCGGAGATTTTGACTCAGTATGTCGATTACACGGATCGCCAGACGTGCGTATTGTTTGGTGATGGCGCGGGCGCGGCGGTGCTCGGACCAGTTGATAACGGGCGAGGGATTCTCGCGTCGAAGATCAAGTCTGATGGACGTTACGAAGAACAGCTTTATTCACCGGGCGGCGGCACTCGCAAGAAGCCGACGGCCGAAACGCTTGCAGCCGGTGATCACTACTTCAAGATGAAGGGTAACGAGCTGTTCAAAGTCGCGGTGCGTTCCATGGCTGAGATCTCACGCGAAGTGCTCGAGCAGGCCGGTGTGAAGGCTGCTGATATCAGTCTCTTTATTCCGCACCAGGCGAATCAGCGGATCACCGAAGCAGTGGCGGACCGGTTGAACGTTGACCTGTCGAGGGTGTATTCAAACATCGCGGTGCACGGAAACACTTCTTCGGCTTCCATACCGATCGCGCTGGACGAGTGCGTCGAAGCGGGACGAATAAAGGAAGGCGATTTGGTGTTGATGGCTTCGTTTGGCGGCGGCGTGACGTGGGGCGCGGTGTTGATGAGATGGTGAGATCAGTGGCGATGGTTTTTCCCGGTCAGGGTTCGCAGGCGCCGGGGATGGGGAAAAACCTGGCAGAAAATTTTCCGGTAGCGCGGCAGGTCTTTGAAGAAGCTGATGATGCGTTGGGCTTTGCCATCTCCCGGCTCTGTTTCGAGGGTCCGGCGGAAGATCTGCAGTTAACCGAGAACACGCAACCGGCGATTCTCACGGTTTCTGTTGCTGCGTTCCGCGCGATGAAAGAGGCGGGAATTGAGGCGCCGGCATTTGTCGCGGGACATAGTTTGGGTGAATATTCCGCGCTTGTGGCTGCCGGCACGTTGAGTTTGTCGGACGCAGTTCGCACGGTACGCGCGCGTGGTCAATACATGCAGGAGGCCGTGCCGGTTGGAACCGGCGCGATGGCGGCAGTGATCGGCGGCGAGCTTAGCGAGATTGAGCGAGTTTGCGAAGAAGCGCGCGCCAGTTTTAGTAACAGCCAAGTTTGTTCGATTGCGAATTTCAACTCGCCCGCTCAGGCTGTGATTGCCGGCAACACGGAAGCCGTGGATCGCGCGATTGAATTGCTAAGTGGCGTTGCGAAGCGCGTGATCAAGTTGAAAGTAAGTGCGCCGTTTCATTGCGCGCTGATGAAGCCGGCCCAGGACAGACTGGCTGCCGATCTCGAGCGGTTGAATTTCAGCGAGCCTGCGATACCGGTAGTTACGAATGTCGATGCGCGCCCGACTACGGCGCCCGGCGAGTTGCGCGATGCCCTCGTGCGACAGGTTTCAGCGCCGGTTCGCTGGTTGGAGTCGATGCAGTTGCTTATGCAGGAAGGCGTCGCTACGTTTATTGAAGCGGGGCCGGGAAAAGTTTTATCAGGTCTTACGCGGCAGACGAGTCGCGAAGTGAAGACGCTGAACGTGGAAGATGCGGCAAGTTTAGAAGCGACCCGAGCGGCGCTCACAACAGAATTAGTTTAGTTTAATTAACTCACAGAGGAGCAAAACACGATGCCCGATCAAGAGATCGAGAACAAGGTAAAACAGATTATCGTCGATGAGCTTGGTGTCGATGAAAACGAAGTGACGCCCAACGCAAGATTTATCGACGACCTCGGCGCCGACTCGCTGGACACGGTCGAACTCGTGATGCGTTTCGAAGAAGAGTTTGGGATCGAGATTCCCGACGAAGACGCTGAGAAGATCCAGAGTGTGCGAGACGCGTATAACTATATCGATCAGCACAAAAAGTAGAACTTTAGCCGCAGATGAACGCGGATTAACGCAGATCCGCGTTTATCCGCGTTCATCTGCGGCTTAATTAATAATTTCTCAAGGAGTTCTAAGTTGACACGTCGTGTCGTGATTACAGGCCTCGGCCTCGTCACACCTGTTGGCAACACTGTTGAAGACACGTGGGCTGCCCTGATGAGCGGGCGCAGTGGAGCCGACTACATAAAGAAGTTCGACGCCGAGCGCTTCTCAGTCAAATTTGCCTGCGAAGTTAAAAACTTCGACCCACTGACATTCATCGCCAAGAAAGAGGCGCGCAAGATGGGCGCCTTTATTCATTACGCGATTGCGGCGTCGATCGAAGCGGTTGCCGACAGCGGCATCCAGATGACGCCGGAGGGCAAGTTCCCGGACGAGTTCGCCGAGAATGCGGGCACCTACATCAGCAGCGGTATCGGAGACTTCTGGGCCATCGAGCGCGAACACTCGAAGTTGCTCGACGATGGACCAGATCGCGTCTCGCCGTTCTTTATCGTGTCGGCAATCGTCAATCTCGCCGCGGGCCAGGTCTCGATACGCTTCGGCGCGAAGGGGCCAAACTCAGCAACGGCTACCGCCTGCTCCGCCGGCGCCCACGCGATTGGCGACAGCTTCAAGATCATTCAACGCGGCGATGCCGACTTGATGATCTGCGGCGGCGCGGAGTCGGCGATCACGCCGATGGCCGTTGCAGGCTTCTCGGCGATGCGCGCGCTCTCGACCAACAACGACGATCCGGTGCATGCGTCGCGGCCGTTTGAAAGAGATCGTGATGGTTTCGTCATCGGCGAAGGCGCCGGGATCATGGTTCTCGAGGAGCTCGAGTTTGCCAAGAAGAGAGGCGCGAGGATATACGCGGAAGTTGTAGGTTACGGCGCTTGCGCTGACGCGTTCCATTTGACGATGCCGGACGAAACCGGCTCGGGCGCCCGCCGCGTCATGCAGCGAACGCTCAGGGACGCGGGCGTGAAACCGGAGCAAGTCGGTTACATCAACGCCCACGGCACGTCGACGCCTTACAATGACAAGTTTGAAACGCTCGCGATCAAGGAGACCTTTGGCGCGCACGCTTACAAGCTTGCGGTCAGTTCTACAAAGTCGATGACAGGTCACTTGCTGGGCGCGGCGGGGGGCATTGAGGGTGTGTTTTGCGTGCTGGTGCTGAACCGCAACGTTATTCCGCCTACGATCAACTACGTGAATCCCGATCCGGATTGTGACCTCGACTACGTTCCCAATGAACCTCGTGAAGCAAGAGTCGATTACGTGCTTTCGAATAGCTTCGGGTTCGGCGGCACGAATGCGGCGTTGCTGTTTAAGAGGTACGAAGGTTAATGAAGATTATTG
>JAICQI010000860.1 GCA_025937955.1 Pyrinomonadaceae bacterium | reverse complement strand
GTTTCCGGATTCGGATTCACTCGTGTCGATATTTGAAACGGACACGCAGCGTGGCCAGCAGCGCGGGTCACATTCATATCCAAACTTCTTTGACTTGCGCAGTCAGAACACGGTTTTCGAGCGCGTTGCATCGTATAACAGCGGCGACTTCATTATGACCGGCCGCGGCGAGCCCGCGCGCCTGCAGTGCGCCGTGGTGACGGCGGATCTTTTTCCGCTACTCGGCGTGGCGCCAATGTTGGGCCGCACGTTTCATCCCGACGAAGACAAGCCGTCGCAGAACCGCGTCGTGATACTCAGTCACAACCTCTTCCAAAAACGCTTCAACTCCGATCCGTCAATTGTGAATCAGGTCATCACTCTCGACGGCCGCAGCTTCACTGTCGTCGGCGTGATGCCGCCCTCATTTGAGTTTCCGATTCAGAATGATCCCGTCGAGTTATGGACCACGATCGCCGGCCACGCATCGGGAAGCGATCCGGTCACGGCCCAGCGTGGCGCGCACTTCCTACGCGTTATCGGGCGTCTCAAGCCCGGCGTCACGAGCGAACAAGCGCAAGCTGAACTGACAACGATAGCCGCGCGTCTCGAACAACAGTATCCCGACACGAATACGCGCAGGAGCCTGCGACTCGAGTCAGCGCTGACGGCGCTCGTCGGTGACATTCGTCCAGCGCTGCTGATACTACTCGGCGCCGTCGCCTGCGTATTGCTGATCGCGTGCGCGAATGTGGCCAACCTGCTGCTCGCGCGTGCTACGAGCCGGCACAAAGAGATGGCGATTCGCACTGCACTCGGCGCCAGCCGCACGCGCGTGATCCGCCAGTTGTTGACTGAGAGTGTAATGCTGTCGTTGCTCGGTGGAGCAATGGGTTTGCTGCTGGCAGTGTGGTGGTCCGATCTGCTGGTTGCACTCGGCAAAGAGGACATTCCACGCGCGCTTCATGTCGGCATCGACTGGCGCGTTTTGGGATTCACGCTCGGCATCTCGCTCCTCACCGGACTGATATTTGGACTCGCGCCCGCATTTCATTCGTCGAAGAGTGAGTTGGTGGACTCGTTGAAGGAAGGCGGCCGCGGCACGAGCGAAGGCGCGCGACGCAATCGCGTTCGCAACGTGCTGGTGGTGGTTGAGCTCGCGATCGCCGTGGTGTTGCTGGTGGGCGCGGGATTGCTGATCCAGAGTCTCTGGCGTTTGCGAAACGTGAACACTGGTCTGCAACCGCAGAACGTTCTCACCTTCAACGTGGGCCTGCCCGAGATCAAATATAACAGCGACCGGCAGGCACAGTTTTTCATTGATCTGAAGAGCCGTCTCGAGACGATGCCCGGTGTGCAGTCGGCGAGCACGATATTTCCACTGCCGCTGAGCGGAGATCGCTTCAGTATTTCGTTCGAGATCGAGGGAAGGCCGATGCCGCCGAAAGATCATCCATCGGCGGACTTCTTCACAACGGGGGTCGGCTATTTCCGCGCGATGGGCATTCCCGTGATCAAGGGTCGTGATTTTAACGATCGCGACAAACATGGCTCAACGCCGGTGATCATCATCACCGAGACGTTTGTGCGGCAGTATTTTCCGAACGAAGACCCCATCGGTAAACGTATCCATCCCGGCATTTCTTCTATCGAAGGCGAAGACTCGGTTATGCGGGAAGTTGTGGGCGTGGTCGGGGACGTCAGGAACCGCAGTCTGAACACCGAACCGAGAGCTGCTTACTACGTGCCCCACACGCAGGTGCCTTTCAGCCAGATGATCGCAGTGGTGAAGACCACAGGTGAGCCGCGCAGCCTGATTTCGGGAGTGACGAAGGAAGTGGGGGCGATGGATCCGGACATTCCGTTGTTTGGCGTGAGATCAATGGAGGAGTACTTGTCGTCGTCCGTTGCGACGCCGCGCTTCAACACTACACTGCTTTCGATTTTTGCGGCCGTGGCGTTGGTCCTGACGGTTGTTGGGTTGTACGGCGTGATGAGTTATTCGGTGGCCCAACGCACGAATGAGATCGGAATACGTTTGGCCCTCGGAGCACAGTCTCGCGACGTGCTGCTGATGATCGTCAAGCAAGGGTCGGTGCTTATCGGGTTGGGACTTGGGATCGGGTTATTGGGAGCGTACCTTGCGACGAAATTGATCGCGAGTCTTTTGTTTGGCGTGCAGTCGAAAGATCCGTTCACGTTCGCCGCGGTGGCGGTGGTGCTCGCGCTCGTTGGGTTGATGGCGTGTTACATCCCGGCGTGGCGCGCCACGAAGGTCGATCCGATGGAAGCGTTGAGATGTGAATAGGTCCTATAGGACCAATAGACCTATAAAAGGGGAAGGAAATGCTACAGGACATTCGCTTTGGTGCGAGGATGCTCTTAAAGAGCCCGATGATGACGATCATTGCGCTGTTGGCCCTCATGCTCGGGATTGGCGCGAGCACGGCGATCTTCAGTGTCGTCAACGCGGTGTTGCTGCGCGGCTTTCCTTATACGGATCCAGAGCGACTCGTGCTCGTGTGGGAAAAGAAAGAAGGCGGACGCACCGATCAGAACGTGATCAATCTCGGCAACTTTTACGACTGGAAAGAACAGAACCAGGTTTTCAGCGACATGGCTGCTTTCTTCGATCGCAGCTTCAACCTC
>JAICQI010000857.1 GCA_025937955.1 Pyrinomonadaceae bacterium | reverse complement strand
TTAACACGCCCTAGGTTCTTTGGTCTTTGGCCTTTGGTCTTAGAGTTGACCAGGCGGCTTTAAGACCTAAGGCCAAAGACCAAAGACCGAATACTAAAGCCCGCTGGAATTTTTAGTTCTTTTGTGGTTCTTTGTCGGTATGTATCAGGTAAACGACAGGATAATTACTTTTCTTCCTCCGGAATCGATCGAGCCGCAGGCGAAGACGCAGCTTGAGAACATCGCGGAAATGCCGTTCGTCTTCCGTCACGTCGCGGTGATGCCGGATTGCCATCTCGGCAAGGGCGCAACTGTCGGTTCCGTCATCGCTACCAAAGGCGCAATCATCCCGGCGGCGGTGGGCGTAGACGTGGGCTGCGGCATGGTTGCCGTGCGCACGAAATTCTTCGCGAAAGATCTGCCTGACAATCTCGATCCGTTGCGAAACGGTATCGAACGTCGCATTCCACTCGGCGCCGGCGCCGGCAACAGCAGACTAACCGACACCGCCGAGGAGCGAGTCGACGAACTGAGTGCAGCAGCAACGCAGGATTACGACAAGGTCGACAAAAACTGGCGCAACGCACTCGGCACGCTCGGCTCCGGCAATCACTTCATCGAGATCTGTCTCGACGAGGACGATCAGGTGTGGGTAGTGCTTCACTCCGGCTCGCGCGGCATCGGCAATCGACTGGCGACCAAACACATCAAGGTGGCGCAACGACTGATGGACCAGCAGGCAGTCGATCTCAAAGACAGAGATCTTGCCTTCCTGACTGAGAACACACCGGAGTTTGAGGCCTACATGACCGACCTCCTCTGGGCGCAGGATTTTGCACGCCTCAACCGCGAGGAGATGATGGACCGCGTGCTGAAGGAACTATCCTATACGTTCTTTGGCGAGGACGGGCATCAACCGGAAATCGAAATCGAGCGCATCAACTGCCATCACAACTTCAGCCAGCAGGAAGAGCATTTTGGCAATACGGTTTGGGTGACGCGTAAGGGCGCGATCCAGATGAAGAAGAATCAGAAGGGAATCATTCCCGGTTCGATGGGAACGAGGAGTTACATCGTTTCCGGACTGGAGAACCCGTTTGCTTTCAACTCTGCGCCACATGGCGCCGGGCGACGCTTCTCTCGCGGCGAAGCAAAACGCAGGTTCACGATGGAGGATCTGGAGCGAGCCATGGGCGACATATCGTTCCGTCATTCAAAATCGCTGATCGACGAGATTCCCCAGGCTTACAAAGACATCGACGAGGTGATGGAAAACAGCAAAGAGCTCGTCCACGTCGATCATGTTCTACGACAAGTCGTGAACATAAAAGGTGATTAGCCACGGATGAACACGGATTTAAATCGGGATTTATCCGTGTCATCCGTGGCCAATTTTGTTGGCGCTTAGTTACCTTTCACCATCACATTGCCGCCGCCGAGCGGGAGCAGCGCGGCGGGCGTGCCGACGCGGCGCCAGATCAGGCCGTTGTTGTCGAGGATGGTGATCGCGTAGGCGTCACCCTGGCGCGGCAGTAACAAGTCGCCGTCGCGCGCGTCGACGGTGAACGTGAAGTTGCCCAACGACGAAACCACCAGACCAGTAGCCGGATCGATCTTCTGAACCACGCATCTGCCCTTGAACGACGAGCGATTCAGGATGCTCGTGCCGGGCTCAGTCGAGAAGTTCAGGAAACCACCCTGCCAGCTGGTGTTCTTCACAACGTAGTTGAAGCCATCCGTACCGCGGAAGACGAAGATCGAGTTGCCCTTCGGCGTTCCCTTATCGTTGCGAACGGTGAAGCCGAAATTGGCCTTGCCGTTGGCACTTTCGCTATCCGGTACCCAACCACCACCCGCCGTCTGCTGCTCGTCAGTACCGATCGCAACGTTGATCGTGCCGAGGCCGACAGGGTTCGCGGTCCAGTAGCCGTTGTTCGCGTCGATCTTGACCTTCACGACGTACGTGTCTGCCGTCAAACCAGGCAGGAACGTTAACGCATCGCCATTAGCATCAACCGGCACGCCGCCAATCGTGATGTCCGGTGTGTTGCTCATGTTGTTTGACTTGAACAGCTCAAACGTCACTCGCGCGAGGCTAATGTCCCCCGGCGCGCCATCCGCATCCTGCGTCAGATGTGCTCCGAGACGCACGGTTGCCGTGGTTATCGTTGGACCAGCGGTGACAACGCCCATGTCGCCAGTGTACGAAGTCTCCGCTGTTTCCTTCTCGACGGTAATCGTGACCGTTGCATTCGCAGTGGCGTTATCCGGATCGACCACCTGGAGGTTGATCGGATAAACCCCCGCTACCACAAGCGGATTACCGGAGATCGTCAACGAGCCGGGGCCGGTTGGCGTAACAGTCAATCCCGCCGGTATCGACGAGAGCACCGTCAGGTTCAAATCCGCAGTTGAGTCGTCAACATCCGAGACAGATACAGTGACAGGTGTGATCGGATCGCTGTACTGCACCGTTTGCGACAACAGGTTGATCGTAAACACCGGTGCATCGTTGACGGCATTGACGGTCACGTTAACAGTGGCTGTCGCCATGCCGCCGTTTCCATCGTTGACGGTATAGGTGAACGAGTCGCTGCCGAAGAAGTCCTGCGCGGGCGCGTAGCGAACGGTCTTGTCCGGATTGATCGAGACGGTTCCGTTTGCACCC
>JAICQI010000583.1 GCA_025937955.1 Pyrinomonadaceae bacterium | reverse complement strand
TATCGGGCACGTCTTGGTTACGACCAGTTGAAGGTGGCGATTTCTGTCGGCGTACAACCAATGGTGCGATCTGATAAAGCCAGCTCAGGGGTGATCTTCACCCTGGACACTGAATCAGGCTTTCGCGATGTCGTTTTGATTAGTGGCGCGTATGGCCTCGGTGAGTATGTCGTACAAGGCGTAGTTACACCCGACGAGTGGCTTGTCTTCAAACCGACTCTCAAGACCGGCCATCGACCGATCGTTGGCAGAAGACTTGGCACCAAAGAAGTTCGCTTGATTTATGGCGATGGCAACCGCACTACACGGAGCGAGGCCACTCCGCTGGCTGAACGCACAAAGTTCTCCTTGACTGATGATGAAGTTCTCCAGCTCGCGCGTTGGGCGTGTTTGATTGAAGACCACTATTCCAAACAGGCCGGACATCCGCAGCCGATGGACATCGAGTGGGCCAAAGACGGAGTGAGCGGCAAACTCTTTGTCGTTCAGGCCAGACCGGAAACGGTCCATTCCGCAAAGGCAACGAATGCGGTGGCACAGATCTATCAAATCACTGGTGAACATGGTGCTCCGCTTGTAACTGGCCAGGCCGTCGGTGAAAAGGTTGGCGCTGGTCGCGTACGAATCGTGCGCGGTGTTGAAGAGCTGCACAACGTCGAAGCGGGCGATGTACTAGTTGCCAGGCTCACCGATCCGGATTGGGAACCTGTAATGCGGCGGGTCTCGGCCATCGTTACCGATCAAGGAGGACGCACCGCACACGCTGCGATCGTGTCTCGCGAGTTTGGCATACCGTGCATTGTCGGCAGTGGAAATGCGACTGAGGTCCTTCATGACGGCGATGAGGTCACGATAGCATGCTGCCAAGGGGCCGAGGGTCACGTCTATGCTGGGCGAGTTGCTTTTGCGATTGAAGAGATCAGCTCAGAAGCAGTGCCGCAAACACGGACGCAGGTGATGCTTACTCTTGGCGACCCGTCCACCGCCTTTCAAACGTCAATGATTCCGAACGATGGTGTCGGACTGGCACGCACGGAGTTTATTGTTACCAATCACATTGGAATTCATCCGATGGCTTTGGCTCGCTACCCGAATCTAACGGATCGAGCGGCGCTGAAAGAAATAGCGTTGCGTATCGGCAACGAGGAGCCACGCGAGTTTTTTGTCCGCCGATTTAGCGAAGGCGTCGCGCGTATTGCTGCGGCGTTCTATCCAAAACCGGTGATCGTTAGGACCAGCGATTTCAAGTCCAACGAATACGCGCGCCTTTTAGGAGGCAACGAGTTTGAGCCAAAAGAAGAAAATCCGATGCTGGGCTTCAGAGGGGCATCACGCTATTACGATTCACGCTATGCCGACGGCTTCGCGCTTGAATGTGCGGCGTTGCGACGTGTGCGCAAAGAGATGGGTTTGACAAACGTCAAGATCATGATTCCGTTTTGCCGCACTGTTGGGGAAGCGAAACGCGTCATCGAGGTGATGGCCCAACAAGGATTGAAGCAACGTGAGGATGGGCTCGAAATTTATGCAATGTGTGAGCTACCTTCGAATGTCGTTAGAGCTGACGAGTTTCTGCAAGTCTTCGACGGATACTCCATTGGTTCCAATGATCTAACGCAGTTGGTATTGGGAATCGACCGCGATTCCGGCACCATTTCGCATCTGTTTGACGAAAACGATCGCGCTGTTCTCGGGATGATCGCACAGGTAATTGACGAAGCACACAGAGCTGGAAAACCGATTGGCATCTGTGGCCAGGCGCCTTCGGACTTTCCGGAGTTTGCGCGGTGGCTGGTCGAACGGGGTATCACATCAATCTCGCTCAATCCCGACGTTGCGATCAAAACACACCTGGTAATTGCTGGTGAAGAGAGTCTTCTATACGGCGCAGAGCCGGAGTCACCAACGGTTGTAGTACCAGAGTTGACTAATGAGAGCATTGCTTCTCAGCAGTTGAGCGTGGGCGTGTGCGCGCCACCTCAGAGTACTTGATATGGAACATGAACATTCTGCTGAAGCCATCAAGCAGCGTTTATCCAGAGGACCCAGTCATAACTATCTGCGCGACTGGATCTACGGCGGTATCGATGGCTCAGTCACGACCTTTGCAGTTGTAAGTGGAGTAGCGGGAGCACGACTGTCCTCATGGATAATTCTGGTGATGGGGTTCGCAAACCTTTTCGCAGATGGATTCTCGATGGCGGCCAGTAATTATCTTGGCACAAAAGCTGAGCATGACGACTTACATCGTCTCGAAGCGGTCGAGAACCGGCACATCGACATGGCTCCCGATGGTGAACGGGAAGAAGTCAGGCAGATTTTTCAACAAAAAGGTTTCGTCGGGGAAGACCTAAGCAGGATCGTTCAGCTCATCACGGCAGATCGCAGGCGATGGGTGCGCACCATGTTAACTGAGGAGTATGGTCTTCCTTACGAGGTGCGTTCGCCCTGGATCGCGGCGCTTAGTACCTTCAGCTCATTTCTTGTTTGCGGACTCATTCCACTGCTTCCCTACTTGTTTCAACTCACCCATGCTTTCGTAATTTCGGTGATCGTAACGGCAGTAGTTTTCTTCGCCATCGGGTCCGTTAAAAGTCGATGGTCCACAGCGTCATGGTTACGATCAGGATCGGCGACGTTATTCATTGGAGCAGTCGCAGCAGGCCTGGCCTATGCGGCCGGGGTCATCCTCAAAACGTTTGCAGAGTGACTCTGTGGAACCACCTTAGCGATGACAACATAAAAACCACAGCCATCGTGATTCTCCCGATGTTATCCCTCTGACACTCCTGTTAAGCGATCTATCCGAATCATAATCTCGAATCATCTTGAGCTCTTACGAACCACTTCCACTGAGCAATGCGCCCGCGCCGCGACCGCTGCTGAAACGCTGCCCAGAATGAATCGCTCAAAGCGATTACTGAATCCCGTGGAACCCACGAAGATGCAGTCAGCGCCCCACTCTTCCGCGGCTTTGCAGAGCTCTCGCTTAGGATCACCTTCTTTGACCACACAAGTGACTTTGATCGCAGCCGCCCGCAAAAGCTTCACCGAGCGTTCTGAGATCTCTTCAACCCACTCCTTCTCTTCTCTCTTATCCTCTTCGATCATTTCTCCCAGCGGAGGAATCAGCTTTCCGAGAAACTCGGGAGCTAACGGATCGTCGACCAAAACCACCATAACTTCACTTTGGGGAGGCCACTTGCGCGCAGCGACGGCCCGCAATGCCTCTTCACTTGGCGGTGACCCATCGGTCCCTACAATAATTCTTACTGGAGAATTTGGCTCATCGACACGTCCACGAGCGATTCTGACCGAGCAAAAAGCTTCAGTTAAAACACGCTGAGAAACACTACCGAGCACAAAGCGCCCGAGCGCCGTCCGTCCGTGCGAACCCACTACAATCAAATCCGGTTTCCATTGATCCGCCTTTGAAACCAATTCCCAGGCAGCCGAGCCACATGAGGAATCGGCCGTTACCTTCCAGTTAGGAAAGTTCGTCTGCACTCGGTCTCGTGCGCGTGCGGCCAACGCAAGTGCCTCCTTTGCCGCAGGACAATGCTTTGCAAAATTACGTTCCAGTTCTGCCGGCGACTTCGCTTCGCGAGCCTGCTCGATGATTTCGTAAGTCGACGGTGGCGGCGGCGGAAGCCACACTTCACCAACGGAAAGAATCTGAGCTTCAGCATCAGGCGGTAGTCCAGCGTGAGTCAGATCGTCGAGCGCCGCATCCGCGCATTCCGAGCCGTCATATCCGATTAGTATTTTCATGGTAGTACACCTTCTTCTTCTTCGTGCGAAACCGTAAGCGGTAAATCGATGTGCTTTTGTGCTTCCTGGTGGCTCACTTAAAACGGAAGCTCCTGGCAATCGAATCCATCTGGTCTCGAAGGCTCGGGAGCTTTTCGCTGGCTACCGTGAAGTGGAGGACGTAGAAGGTACGGCTGTCCAAGCGAAGATAGTAGATGCGGCCGTCCATGTTTCTTCCCTGGTTAACGAATTCGTAAGAAAACACTGTGCCTTTGAGTTGTCCGTTAAACTCCGTTCCCTTCCCTCCACTACAAACCACATAACCGGGCAGTCTCTGTAATTCCCACTTCTCGGCTTCACTAAATAGCCCCTCCGAAGTCGTATCGGGCGTTACTAACT
The DNA here is from genome assembly GCA_025937955.1 of Pyrinomonadaceae bacterium. Classification (GTDB taxonomy): domain Bacteria; phylum Acidobacteriota; class Blastocatellia; order Pyrinomonadales; family Pyrinomonadaceae; genus PSRF01. The sequence continues at coordinate 212 of JAICQI010000583.1, read as the reverse complement.
TCTTGCGAAGACGCAGATAGCCATTGCTGTAGTCATCACCGTTGACAAATTCAAGATGCTCATGCACATCGACACGCGAGACGGCTCGCCATGAAGGCGAAGGAAGATCCAACACGTACTCGACACCTTCTCGTGTGAACGTTTGTGTTTGAGCAGTCGCATTTATGCTCAAGGGAATAATTAACAGCAGCGTTAAGATTAGTCTCATTGCT
>JAICQI010000806.1 GCA_025937955.1 Pyrinomonadaceae bacterium | reverse complement strand
GCCACGAAACAACTGTAGGGGCGGCACTCCGTGGCCGCCCGTCGATGAACTCAATACAATGATCGAACTCGAGCCCGCATATCTCGATGCACACGTTGTTGCGTATCCGGTTGAGTACATCGCCGGCATCGATCTTTACAATGCGGGCGAATTCCACGCGGCGCACGATGCGTGGGAAGAACGCTGGATGGGTGAAGTTGGACCAAGCGAGAAACTGTTTCTTCAGGCTATGATCCAATCCGCCGTGGCCTTTCATCATCTCGACATTGGCCGGCCCGGCGCCGCGCGGCAGATGTACCTGCGAGCGAAAGAGAAGTTTGCGCGTTTGGGTGTCCGTGTTTTTATGTCGCTTGATCTCGACGAGTATCAGGCTCAACTCGACTCCGCCTTGTCGTGGTTGTTAAGCGCGGCTGATCCGAGAGAGTTGACGCCGCCGCAAGTAGTTCCGCCTAAGATCAGACTGCTGGCGACTATCGATGAATTTGATTAGAAAGGACTGAGCTATTCTGAACTTTTCGCGACTGATTCTGCTTGCCTGCTGGTTTGGCGCAGCGTTGTTTTTTGGCGCGGTCGTTGCGCCGGCTGCTTTCGGTGTTTTGAGATCTTTCGGTCTACCGAATGCGAACGAGATTGCCGGCTCGATCGTGACGCGCTCGCTTTCCGTCATCAACATCGCGGGCTTCCTGATCGCGCTATTGTTGCTTGTGACTGCGATACTCCGTCGCAATTCTTCTGGTCGCATCAGTTTTATTGTCGAGTGCGTTTGCCTGGGCGTGATTGCGGTGGCGACTGGCATCGGTCATTGGTTGATTGCTGCGCGGATGCGAGCGTTGCGCGCCGCCATGGAATTGCCCATCGATCAGATTGCCGCGAGCGACCCACGGCGTATCGAGTTCAGCAGCTTGCATGGTTATTCGGTTAACGTGCTCGGGCTTGCTATGATTGCGGCCCTTGTGGCATTGGTGCTGATCTCGCGAAGTTTGCGCAATTGAATTTCAGATAGGAAACGCTGTGAATATTATTGAAGACATAGACGATTGGCGCAGGCGATTTGCCGGCTGGCGACAGAGTGACGACCTTACAGATTATCCATTTGTGCGGAACCGGCGCGCGCCATTCATGCCCGCACGGCGCGCACTGCCTATGCTAAATCTCGCGCTGATCTCGTCAGCTGGTGCTTACATCGATGGCACCAATGCTTTCGACACCAATTCAGCAACCGGCGATTTAACTTTTCGAGAGATCCCGATCGAAGTGGAAGCGTCAGACTTGCGCTTCGCCGCGCGTGGTTACGATTCAGCCGCGGTGCAAAAGGACGTGAATGCGCAAGTGCCCGTGGAACGGCTGCTCGAGTTTGAACAGAATGGAATCATCGGCCAGTTAAATCCGGTGTTCTGGAGTTTTTCGGGGTTCATTCCCGAGGCGTCGATGCTTGTCGAGGAGTTCATTCCGAAGCTGGTCCAGCGCGTCAAGCGTTACGAGGTGCAGGCGGCGTTGCTGGTGCCTGCGTCAATGTTGTGCCATCAATCCATAGGTCTGGTGGCGCGCGCGCTCGAACTGGCAGGCATACCAACTATGACGCTCGCAGTGATTAAAGAGATAGTCGAATCGGTGCGCCCGCCGCGCGTGGCGCTTTACGACGGCGAGCTCGGCAGCGTGAGTGGGCTACCGAATTTTCCCGAGCACCAGCGACGCATTCTCGATGAGGCTTTGCGTTTGATTGAACCGATGGACCAGGCGGGCGTACGTAGGCTCGCGGTGGCGTTGGAAACGTGGGTACAAGAATCTCGCGGCGAGCGTTAATCCTCAGTGTGGGCCTCATCATTGCGATAGGGCTCGCGTACCTGCTTTTTGCACCTGTGCCGATCAACCCCGGTGCGTGGAATCCTCCAGTCGCTCCAACCTTGACGGGCCAATATCAACAGAACACGCGACTTGCTCCGGTCGAAAAACTCACGCTCGGAGATGGACACAAACCGGAGGACGTCGCGCTGGATGCGGACGGTAAGATTTACGGGGGATTTGAAGATGGCCGGATCATGGTGCTGCAACCTGACGGCACGCAGCCACGTGTTTTTGCCAACACAGGTGGACGGCCGCTCGGGTTGATCTTCGATCGATCGGGAAATCTGGTCGTCGCCGACGCCGTTAAGGGATTGTTATCGGTCAACAAGACGGGCGAGATAAAGGTCCTGGCCGAGGAGGCTGACGGCGTCCGGTTCACGTCTCTCAATGATCTCGATATTGGCGCGGATGGCACGATCTACTTCACCGAAGCCTCGCAGAGATATCCGATGTCGCAGTTTACTGAGGACTTGCTCGAGCATCAGCCGAACGGCCGGCTTTTGGCGCTGAGCCCACAGGCTCAAAAGCCGCGCACGCTTTTAGAAGATCTTTACTTTGCAAACGGAGTTGCCGTTAGTCCGGATCAATCCTTTTTGCTGGTTGCTGAGACCGGGAAGTATCGCATTCGGCGTGTGTGGTTAAAAGAGCCGAAGATGGGCCAGAACGACATCTTCATCGAAAACCTCCCTGGCTTCCCTGACGGCATCTCTTCAAACGGCCGCGACAAATTCTGGCTGGCGCTCGTGACTCCGCGCCAGGCGCTTTTCGATCGCATACTGCTTCCCTATCCTTTCCTGCGCAAGATAGTGATTCGCCTCCCCAAGTTCCTGCAACCGGCCCCACAACGATACTCCTTCGTCATCGCTCTCGATCAAAACGGCCGCGTCATCGAAAACCTCCAAAACAACTCCCCCGACTGCTACGCCGAAATCGCCAACGTCGTCGAACACAACAACACCCTCTACTTCGGCAGCATCGCCGAAGACACCATCGGCCGCTTCGCCCTACGCTGATCCAGCGATCTGCTGATCTGCTGGGCTTTGCACACAAAGTCACAGCCTGGGGTGGCCACGGAGGGCCACCCCTACAAAAACTCCCGCATTACTCGAGTGT
>JAICQI010000637.1 GCA_025937955.1 Pyrinomonadaceae bacterium | reverse complement strand
TGTGCTCGGTTCTCGCGAATTGCCTGTGAAAACAGTGAGCCCTGGATCTCATACTGATCGCAAACCGGAAACTCAATCTTCTCAGCGCTTGCACCAGTCAGATCGCTGCCATCGTCGAGAAGTATCCGCATGGGTCGATCGTTGGGAGCATTGAAAGGAATCAGCACCTCGATCCTTCCTTTTGTGCCCACAAAGTTCATGCACTGGTATGGCGCCAGACGCGTGCTGCACGTAAACGTCGAATGACCGTCGGGGAATTCAAGTACGGCGGTCGTTAAGGTATCGGTGTCAGTTATAGCATCTTGTTCAATGAGACCAAGCACCCGACGAGGCTCTTTGTCGAACATAAATCGAGAGATCGTAATCGGGTAACAGCCGATGTCCATCAAGCCGCCGCCTCCAAACTCAAGCTGGTTGCGAATGTTCGCCGGGTCATCGTTGAAATAAGAGAAGAACCCGACGATGGATCTTAATAAACCGATGCTGCCGTTGCGAATCAATTTGCGCGTTTCTATCCACTGCGGGTGAGTGCGCACCATGAAAGCTTCCTGAATGCGCACTCCGGTGCGGTTGCGCACATTGATAAGTGTGGCTGCTTCATCAGCAGTCAGCGCAATCGGCTTCTCACAAAGAACGTGCTTACCAGCTTCCGCAGCCCTCGTGGTCCAGGGTACATGCAAGTGATTTGGAAGCGGGTTGTAAATCGCTTCGACGTCTCTGTCCGCGAGCAACTCTTCATAACTTCCGTAGACTTTTGATATTCCCAGGTTATCTGCGGCTTCTTTTGCCTTTGCCAGATCGCGTGAGGCGATGGCAGTTATCTCACACCAGGGGCTCCGCTGCATCGCTGGAATGACTTTCGTCAGCGCGATCTTTGCAGTACCCAGGATTCCCCAGCGAACTTTTTCGATCATCGTCAGAACGCGTCAAAAACAGAACGAATCTGGAGTCGGTGGCGAAACTGTTCCAGCGACAGGGGCGACCGTGATCCGTAGTCGACTGTAATTTCTCTTCCAGGCGCCAGATTGAAGAAGTTATCGGAAAACACGCCGTCGTGTTCCGTCACTGAAAGATAAACTGCCTTGGCAAATTTATCGGTAGTTAGTTTTAAGCGGAACCCACCGCGAATACGGACCACTTCAGGCGTGATGGTCGGTTTGGAAAACGTCAGGTCCTTAAACGGTGCGAGAAAATAGTCATGACTCGACACCACTTTGCCATTCACCAGTAATTCACAGTAGACGACCGCATTCTTGCCGTGCGTTCCGTCAAGCAGGTCAGGCACTCGCAGATCGAAATACGAGCGGCTTGCCAGCGGTGCAACAATTATGTCGCGTGTAAAGCTTTTGAGAGTTGTCCCATCAAAGTTCATCAATGTCACCCTGATCTGTGCGGGAACAGCCCTGGTGCGATCCGACACCACGTACAGTTTGAAATATCCTTTTGCCGCGGTGGGACTAACGAGTAGGTCGTTGTAGAACCGCCGCGCGTAATACTGCAATGCCTTCCAGCGACCAAAGTAATCGATGCTGGACCACGACGCGACGGGCCAGCAATCGTTAATCTGCCAGTAAAGCGAACCCATGTTGTGAGGCATGATTCGTCTCAGGTGTTCGGCGCCGATGCGTATACCTTCTGCTTGTAAAACCTGACTGACATACAAGAAGGATTCAAAATCCTTTGGTTGTGGATAGTCGCGCAACATGTACTCGCGCACCAACTGGTTGCCGCGCGGATGTCTCTGGTGCGCAAGCATGATGGGCGAATCGATATCTCTGTCAGAGGGAATGGTGTACGACTTGACCGTTTCGATGTTTGGAAACGATTGGAATCCATATTCACTCATGAACCGTGGCGTCAGTTTCTCGTAGTCTGTAAACGGCTCCGCGAAGTGCCAGACTCGCCAGGAATGTACGTCGCCGCTGCGCATCGAATCCGGATCGTCGTCAAGGCCACCGCGCGGTGAGCTGGGCCAATAAGGTCTTGACGGATCGAACGTGGCACAAACTTCCTCCAACACGCCGTGGAAGATCTTTTTGTAATCGTCCCACAGCGATGCCGGCAGGTTTTGTCGCCAGCCCCAGTTCATCCAGGCAGCCTCAACTTCGTTGTTGCCGGCCCAGAGAACAACGCTCGGATGATTGCGTAAGCGCTTTACGTTATCAATTGCTTCTGCGCGAACGCTGTCGAGGAACTGCTGGTCTGCCGGATACATGCTGCAAGCGAACATGAAGTCCTGCCAGACCATGATCCCCATTTCATCACACAACTCGTAAAAGTCGTCGGCCTCGTAGATACCGCCACCCCAGACGCGCAACATGTTCATGTTGCTGTCGCGTACTGACTTGATGAAATAGCGGTACTTTTCTCTCGTAATGCGCGAGGGGAAACTGTCAGCGGGGATCCAGTTTCCACCTTTCGCAAAGACCGGAACTCCGTTAACAACAAACATGAAGGTCTGTCCGGCTTCGTCTCTTTGTTGTCGCAGCTCCATGGTCCGCAGTCCGGTACGCACAACTCTTTCATCCGTGACTCGTCCATTTACAAGGCTGCGCGCGCGAAAACTGTAGAGGGGTTGTGCGCCAAGTCCATTGGGCCACCAAAGGGCAGGTCTCGTAACGGTGAAGTCAAAGGAGACTTGATTGGTCCCTTTTTCGAGCTGGATCTGTTTCTTACCGGCGACGACTTTATTCGTTAGATTCTCAAGCAGGATCGTCGCGGCGCCGCCGGTGGTCGCATCAATCTCGACCGTGGCGGTCAACACTGCAACTTCGGGAGAGATCTTTTTGACGACTATATTCAGGTCGTTCACACGCGCGTGATCCCAAGCCTGCAAAGAGACCGGTCGCCAGATCCCACTCGTTACAAAACGTGGTCCCCAATCCCAACCGTAGTGGTACGGAGCTTTGCGTGTGAAAGGCGACGTCTTTTCGCCTTGATCGTTCGGCGCCGGCAGCTGATAGTTTAACTTCGCCATCAACGGTAAAATCTCATTAACAGGCGATCGGAAAATAATTCGCAGAGTATTTGCGCCGGTCTTGAGAAGCTGTTTGCTGTCGACCCGCCAGGTGCGGAACATGTTGTCAGCGTTGAGCAGCAGTTGTTCGTTTAGATAAACCTTTGCGTAGGTGTCGAGACCTTCGAACACCAGCTCAACCCGCTCGCGTTCAAGGATCTTTGCGGGGACTTCGAACTTGGCGGTGTATTCCCAATCTTTCTTTTCTATCCATTGTTGCTTCTTTTCGTTATCGCGATAAAAGGGATCGTCGATCAATTTGTTATGGAGAAGGTCCGTGTGAACGCACCCGGGAACGGTCGCAGTGTGCCAATCAGTTTTTCCGACTTCACGGAATTGCCATCCGGTATGAATTTGCATCAGGGTTTTACTTCGGGAAGCGGCCAATCGAGTTGTTTGTCCGCTTCCGACAACCACAAAAAAGGGCAGGAGAATTGGGCAAAGCCACCAGTTCAGTTTTGTGCGCAATAGTAAACTCTCCGGAAATTTTATTTTGCTTTCTGAATTGACGCCTGATAAAAGATGCGCGTGCTGAATCGAGTCCAACGATTAATTGCTCTGCTGTTGGTCGCCGCTATTTTGCCTCATGTGTCAAATTCCGCGACAGGTGGGAGGGTCTTTTCGCGTTCTCAGTCGCCTTCGTCGCAGGATAGACCAGTGAATCTGGCGGCGCGATTTGCACGACTGCGCCGCGGTGTAAACCTCAGTCACTGGTTCTCTCAGGCAGCTAACTATTCGAAGGCGCACCTGGAAACTCACACCACTGCGCAGGACATCGCACTGATTAAGTCGATGGGGTTCGATCATGTTCGGTTTCCGATAGAACCCGCCCCATTGCTGAGCGAAACTCGTGATCCATCGAGTCTCAATTCGACTTATCTTCAATACGTCGATAACGCGCTCGATATGATTTTAGCGGCAGGTTTGACCGTCGTCGTTGACGTTCATCCG
>JAICQI010000370.1 GCA_025937955.1 Pyrinomonadaceae bacterium | reverse complement strand
GGCCGCACTTGAAAATCACCAATTTCACGACCAAGTGCATGGCGAATAGCCGCGCCTGACCTTAACGCCAACGGTATGATGGATGATATGCAGTAGTCCGAGAGTAACAGCCTTCGGGTCGACGATTTCCCCTGAATCTATTCATCCCTTAACTGCCGGCAGCTTCTTGAAGCCCTTCTCCAATGCCTTGCGAAGCCGATCGACCGCGGTCGTCGGGTCGCCGGGGAAGATTGGATCGGTATACACCAGCACCTCGCCGTTGCGCGCATCAATGATACCGATCTGTAATTTTAGATAAGCCGGGACTCCGCCAACCAGCAAGGTAAAAGCAGTTTTGCCGCCCGTGAGTTTTTTCCCCTCGCCACGAATGAAGACGATCGCGTCTGCACCTTTGTCTAAATTCAGGTTCAGCACCTCGTCACCCATCGAGAAGCGACCTTTCTTCACATCGCTACGCTTCTTCATGATCTTAGGCAACAGATCGTCAAACTTGGTTTGAAAGTCAGCGACATTGTATTTCTGCTCAGAATCACCCTCGGCGGATGCCGGCGTTGCAGGCGGCAGAGTTGCAACGTTCTTCTGTTTCGACAAGACTTCAGCGACCATCTTTTCGACACGCACGCTCAACTCGTCAGACTCAGCGGCCATGCCTTCCGGGCCTTTCATGCTATCGCGAACGACATTCACTTTCGCCGGCAAGACCACGACGCGACGAATAGTAGTTTCTTTCGACTTGATTTTCGGGTGAATAAATTGGGCCTGGACTTGATGCAGGCCAGCTGCGGTGAGCAGTACCACCAGCGCAAACATCTTCAGCACGATAGATCGAGCACTCATTTAAGCTTCTCCTTTAACGCGTCAAGGCGTCTTTGAATTCGTTCGCGATCGGTCGCTGTGGGCGACAGCTCAAGGTACTTCTCATATTCGGCGACCGCATCACTTTTTCGATCGAGTTTCTCGTAAAGCATGCCAAGGCCACGATGTGCAACCGGCGTTGGGTTCTCAGCGTTCAACGCGCGCCGGTACAACTCTTCGGCCTTCTGTTGATGTTTCTGCCAGTTTTCCTTACCCGCGTCTGTCGCAAGCAGATCGCGCTCCTCTTCTTCCGCTGTGCGCTTCACACGTTTCTTCGCGGCATCCTTCTTCGCACTGTTTGTCAGTTCCTTCTCGGTTAACTGTGGCGAACGTGGCCCGAGCGCGCGATAACTTTCTGCTAACCAAAACAGATTTTCCGAATCCTCATGAAAATCCACGAGACGCTGCGCGTGGAAAACGGCTGAACGTGCGCGTCCGGCATTGATTGTCAACTGAAGATTGTGCCGCATTAACGGTTGGATGGTCTTGAAGTACGCCGCGCGCTCTCGATTCAGCTCCATCTGATGCGTCACCTTGTCGGCACGCGCTCCTAGATAATTACTCAGATACTTGATGCGCTCGTCGAGCGATGGATGGTCGTTATAAAACAGCCTGACATTCTCGCCTTCGAAGTCTCGATCCAGCAGCTTCATCACGTTGACCATCTCTTCGGGCGCGTACTCAGCGGTGATCATCATGTCAATGCCTTTGAGATCAGCCTCGCGCTCGAGGTCGCGGCTGTAACCGTAGATCGTTGCAATCATGATGAATGGAGCTACCGTCGTGACAATAGTTATGACTGCTCCAACAACGCCGCCGGGCGCATACGCGCCAACCGCAGCCATGACGTTCATGGTAAGGAACTTTTTGCGGTTGCTGCGATTGTGCATGTACGTATGTCGCCGCATCACGTGCGTCAGCTCATGGGCCATGATCGCTGCCAACTGTGATTCGTTGTCGATAAGAGTCAACAATCCAGTGGTGACGTAGATTGAGCCGTTCGGCAGGGCGAATGCGTTTGGCTGCGGGTCACGGAGTGCGCGAAATTTCCACGTCACTCTTTCGAGCTCAAGATCACGAGGAATGAGCGATTGCCCGACGCGACGCAAAAAGGCATTTACTGGTCCATCGGCGAGCACGAGGCCATCGCGCTCAAACCGCACGTCGAGGAGATCCGCCTGTTCAAGCACCTCCAAATCGACCTCGCCAAACTTGAATGCTTCTCTAACGGGCGGAGGCGTGGCTTCGACGGGAGCAGTCTTCTTTTGCGCGAGCGCGAAAGGACTAAATGAAGTGAAGACAAGGCAGAAGCAAAGCGCTGCAACGATTGAATTTATGGGCTTGCGGGGGAACATAGCAGGTAACTTTCAGAGTCAAAGGTGCCGGCAATGAGTGACTTTCGTCAAAGACGTCCTAAACGATACAAGATGGCCCTTCAGATGTAAATTACCAGTTGAAAATTGGGGAGCTTTCCGTCATCAGCTTTATCGCTCATGAGATCGTGAGGACGACCTTGCCGAAGGTTTCGTTGGATTCGAGACGTCGATGAGCATCCTGGCACTGGTCGAGATGGAAAACGGAATCAATCACTGGTTGAATCGTTCCCTTCGCCAGCAGTGGTACAACTTCTTCTGCGAATGCGGCTGTGATTGTGATCTTCTCCTGCAGAGATCGCGCGCGAAGCACAGTACCGATGATGTGAAGACGTTTGCGCAGGATCTGATAGAGATCGACATCAGTCTTACCACCGGCAACGCCGCCAATCAGGATGAGCCTGCCCCTTAGCGCCATAGCTTCGAGGCTGGCGGCGAAATAAGGACCTCCATTCAGATCGAGAACGACGTCAAAGCCGCGGCCGCCGGTCACGTCGTCCGCAAAGACCGAAAGCTCCGCCAAAACGCTCGGCTCCGAAACTGAAAATCCTGACTCCAGACCAAATGCTTTCGCGCGCTCGATTTTGTCGGGCGTACGTGAAGTCCCGAAGGCACGTCCGCCCAAAGCCTTGACGATTTGTGTTGCGGCTAGCCCTACGCCGCTCCCGGCGGCATGGATCAGCACGTTTTCTCCGGCTTTGAATCCTGCTTGCCGAAGGGCGTCGTGTGCGGTTATGAAGACTTCGGGAACGGCTCCGGCCGCAGACCAGTCGAGGTTTGATGGCACCGCGACCACTGCATCCTGATGGGTCGTCACAAATTCCGCATGGGCTCCGCCACCGACAATCCCCATCACGCCATCGCCTTTACGCCAGCGGTGAGCATTCGTGCCCAACTCTGCTACTTCGCCGGCAAATTCCAGCCCGGAAATATTCTGCGGCTCGCCCGCTGGCGCAGCATACCGGCCTGATCGCTGCAGGAGGTCTGCGCGATTGAGCGCTGTACTTCGGACGTTAACGAGAACTTCTTCCGGCCCAGGCTGGGGTTTCGGCACATCTTGGATTTCCAAAACCTCAGGGCCACCGAAACGAGTAATGACAACAGCTTTCATGACTTAACTTCGCAGGGGAATCAGCGTGCGCAGCCGGTCATCACGCAATACAAGTCCTGCCCAAAGCAGAGAGCACAAGATTACCGGAAACAAGATTTCAAACCATCCGTGTTCCGCACGCACGTGCGTTGCGACAGCACCGCCTAAATGCCCGGTCAAAAGGATCGCGCCGAGAACGGCCGTCCGCGGAATCAAATAGATCAACGTGCAAATAACGAGCACGACGCCAATACCTAAAATCACGCGCTCAGGATATCCAAGGCTCACTGTGGCTTCGACAACGAAAGCCGGCTTGATTAATTTCATAACGCCATCCAAAAGCAGGAACAACGCCGGCAGAAAACTGAGAATACGCCCTGCCCAAAGCCGCTTCTTCGTGATTGCGGGCGTCTGCGTATTCGATCGAATTGCGTTACTTGATGTGACCATTTTGTGCCTCCATTTTGTTCTTCTAATATATAAGTCGATTGGGACGACTCAAAATCGACACGACGTAATCAACTATGCCGTTCGAACTTCAACCAATTCTGAAGAGCGAGATTCTGGAAGTGCGGCCGCTGCGGGCTGATGATTTCGAAGCGTTATATGAAGTCGCATCGGACCCGTTGATTTGGGAGCAGCATCCGGATTCCGATCGCTACAAACTCGACGTGTTCCGAAAGTTTTTTGATGAAGCATTGCAGTCGGGAGGAGCGCTTGTCGTAACTGATCGCAAAAACGATCGCGTCATCGGTTCGTCGAGATTTCATGGCTACGACCTCGTGAGGAGTGAGATTGAAATTGGTTGGACATTCCTTGCGAGATCTCATTGGGGCGGCGCTCACAACCGCGAGCTGAAACGGCTGATGCTGGCCCATGCTTTCAAATTCGTCGACAACGTGATCTTTTTTGTCGGCGCAAACAACTTACGCTCGCAACGAGCCGTGGAAAAGATCGGCGGCACACGGATCGGGACGAAGCTGGATCCACACGGACGCGAAAGCTTCATCTTTAGAATTAGGCGTTCCGCCTTTTCACTTCAGTAGGCAATCACCTCAACGAGTTGTACTTGGATGAGGTCAGTACCATCCGCGGTAGCGGATAGGTCGTTATCGGCAGCTGATTTTCTAGCCATTTGAATCCGAACGGTTGACCCACCCGCTACCGCGGGCGGTACTGACCGTGTCCAGGGCCGCTTCGCAAATGAAAAAGGAAACTCCTATGCACACCATTCTGCGGTTGATTTGCATTGTAATGTGTTCGTTCACGGCGCAAGTCGTGCTCGGCAATCAAGCGGCTGAGACTCTATTAAAAGACGCTGAAGCGCGTGCGAGAACTCTCAACAGTTTAAGCGCCCGCATTGAGTTAAGCTGGGAGTCGCCAAGCCAATCACTGAGACGAAGTGCCGGCACAGTCACGTTGATGAAGCCAAACTTTGCGCTCATAAAACTCAGCGGCGATTACCCGTTGGTGACGCTCGCTGCTGACGGACGATCTCGCTACCTGTTCTCAGAAGCGAACAAATATTCGCTGGCAGCGGCCGATGCAAAAGGAAAAGATATTGACACCCCCTGGTGGGCGTTTCCGGTGCGATTCTTTTTTACGCAAAGCATTCGACCATTTGGTCCGGATTCACCACCCTGGACCAGCAGCCGTGACGCAGGCATGGAAACGATAGGTGGAAAGACTTACCGCATACTGGAGATCACAGGCGACAAACCGATGGCGTATGTCGCGCGTTTTTATTTCGATCGGAACAAACTCTTGTGCCGATCGGTGGTCCGGTTCGGCGAAGGCGAGAAAGCGCCGGTCTTCACCGCTCAGATTGAAGACGTAAGTACAACCGGACGCCTTCGACCGAAGAACTTCAAGTTCAATCCACCTGCTACCGCGAGACTCGACACTGGAGCGGAAAAGAAAATGCTCGCGATCGGCGACCGCGGTCCTGAGTTCTCGTTGCCTACGCCTGAAGGCAGCTTGCTCAAACTCGAGATAGCCAAAGGCAAGAAAGCAACGCTGATAAATTTTTGGTATCTCTCGTGTCCGCCCTGTCGCGCAGAGTTTGAGCTATTTCAAAAACTGTATGCCGATCTAAAGGACCAGGGATTCACCATAATCGCGATCAATACCGTCGATCAAGGGAAGGACATCGCTTCCTATTTCCGAGACAATCGTTTTACTTTCCCCGTTGTGATGAGCGAGCGTGACGGTCCGGGTGTTATTGGCGCCTATCGCATTGAAACCTATCCCTCTAGTTACCTACTCAACTCAGAAGGAAAGATCGTCTATCGAGCAGTCGGCGTTGATGAAGCAGGTCTGCTGCGGTCCCTGAAGGAGCTCGGGCTCCGGCCAAAACCTTAACGGGCTACTTCCTGATGAAAGTACGTTTGAGTAGCTGCTTACCGTTGGGACCATCGACTGTCATATCAATCTTGAGGGTTTTACCGTCAGGCGAGAGTGTCCACTTACGCGTCGCCTGAACATTGAGAGCGCCTTCGGGAGTATCAAAGGTTGCTGTCTCGCTGACGTCGATGCTGTTCCCGTCGGCTCCCAATTTAGCTGTTCGCTTGCCTTTGCCGCTCTGGCCGCCAGGGGTTTTCGGGGTGAACTCGACCTCTTTGCCATCAAGGACGTAGGTGTCGGGCACCACTTGCTCTTCCTGCTCCGTTATCAGTTTTGTCTCCACAGAGAGCTTATCGCCAGTCTGCACGACGGTCATGGTTTGGTCCATACCGGGCGGCAGTCCTTCACTGTTACTCTTGTCCAGCGTCCATGTCCCACTGAAACCAACATTTGATGTATTCCCTTCCGTTTGCTGCCGGTTGAGTGCTGCGACATTTTCGAGCATCTTGCGGAGCTCGTGT
>JAICQI010000519.1 GCA_025937955.1 Pyrinomonadaceae bacterium | reverse complement strand
TGCCGCCCCTACAATTGTGTCATAACCGACTATAATGCCAGGATGCAGATTGTCCTGGTCATCGTAAGCCTGCTCCTGTTCGTTACGTGCGCGGCGGCGCAGTCCACCAGTATCGACACCAAACTGGCCGCACAATATTTCCGGCAGCTCGAGGAGACTTCCAAGCGCGACGGCGGCAAGACGTGGGGACTGTCTTTGTATGGTCCACTCATACTTGTCGATTCCCGCACCAGTGATGTCGTCGCGAATCAGGCAGACCTCGAAAATAAACTGGCGCCGCGAGACGGTGTCTTTGTCGGCAAACTCCCCAAGGAAATCAATCCGGCGAATACTGCCATCAACTGGGCCGGCGTGCATTGGACCATGGTGATGTGGCCGGTTTCGGAGTTTCGTCAGGCTCGTGAACGCCTACTGCTACACGAGTGTTTTCACCGCCTGCAGGAGAAACTCGGATTACCAGCGCGCGACGCGGTGAATACTCATCTTGACACGCTTAACGGTCGCATCTGGATACAGATGGAGTGGCGCGCTCTGGAGCGCGCCTTACGCCAGACCGGACCGGCGCGAAAAACCGCGATTGCTGATGCCCTGCTCTTCCGCAGCTATCGTCGCTCCTTGTTTCCAGGTTCCGCCAACAATGAGAACGCACTGGAACTGAACGAAGGATTGGCGGAGTTTACAGGCGTGAAATTGAGTTCGGCGGATCTGCCGGAGACGGTGTTGCGGGCAGATCTCATCCTTCGCCAGGCACGCAACAATCCGACGTTTGCCCGTTCGTTTGCGTATGTTTCAGGGCCAGCGTATGGCGCGCTCCTCGATCTTAGTGGCAGGCCGTGGCGCGGTGGCCTGAACCCGTCGACGGATCTCGGTCTCCTCTTGCAACAGCGATACAAAGTCAACATTCGCGTATCGGAAGCAGCCGCACGTTCTGCTTTATCGCGTTACGAAGGCGACGAGATCGTTACAGTTGAGACTGCCCAGGAACAGAAACGCGTGCAGCAGATTGCAGAGGCACGAAAGAAGTTCCTGGATGGACCAGTGCTGATACTGCCATTATCTGATGACGTGAATTACAGCTTTAACCCCAATAATGTCATCGGCATTGACACTAACATTACGGTATATCCATCGCTTCGCATGGTGGATAACTGGGGCGTTCTAACAGTAAGCAATGGAGCCTGGCTTGAACGTAGTCCATCCGGCCACCTGGCCCGCGCTCGCGTGCCGGCGCCACAAGACCTGTCCGCCCGTCCATTGAAAGCAGAGGGCTGGTCTTTGGAACTGGCGAACGGATGGGAAGTGGTTCCAGGCGAGCGATCAGGAGATTTAACGATTAGAAAGAAAGAGTGAGTTTCTTAAAATCCCTCCCCTCGATAAAAAACTGGACTGCTTCTTGTTCATTCGCCGGGTCTGATTCCTTTACTCCGCACGTAGTGCAGACATCGGATCTACGGAAGCCGCACGCCGGGCGGGAAGAAAACTCGCCAGTAACGCCGATGCTCCCAGCACGGCAGCCACACCAACAAGCGTCGTGATGTCCCACGGCGGAGTGCCGAAGAGTAGTTTGCGCATGAGTGAGGCGGCGAGAATCGCACATCCGGTCCCGATCACAATCCCTGCGAGTGCCAGCACACCAGCTTCCTTCAGAATGAGTCGATAAACAGTACCGCGTTGTGCGCCCAGTGCGATGCGGACCCCAATCTCGCGTGTGCGTTGACTCACGGAATAAGCAATCACTCCGTAGAGTCCGACAACTCCGAGCAGCAACGCTACCGCCGCAAAGCCGCCGACGAGCCACGTCGAAGAACGGCGCAAGTAAACTGTTGGAGCATTGTTGACTCTTTCCTTCATCGTTTTCTGATTCGAAATATTGATCCGCGCATCGATCCCTCGTATGGCGTCGCTAACCGTTGTTATCAGCGACTGTTCCGCCGGAGCAGTCCGGACCACGAGCTCGAAATCGGTATCAGGATATTGATTGAAGGGTTTGTAAATCGCCGGCCAAATATCCGAATCCAATGGACCTTCCCTGATGTCGTCGACGATGCCGATGATCTCCCTTATTGATCCGGGACTAAGACCGGTGTCGCCAATACGTTGGCCAATCGGATCCTCACCGGGAAAATACTTCTTCGCTAAAGTCTGGTTGATGACGACGACCAGAGGCTTGGTCAAATCCTCCGCGTCTGTGAATGTACGCCCTCGCAGAAGTTTCGCTTGCAGGGTTTTAAAATAATCCGAGCTGACGTTTCGTTCATTTACTTCGTTGTGCTCGCCGTTGTAAGCGCGACCTACAAACCTGATCCACGTTGTGTTGCCATTGAACGTCAATGGCAGAGTACTGGCCAGAGCAACTGACGTTACGCCCGGCAGACTCTCGATCTGGTCCACCACTTTTCGCCCAAGCGCCACGCTCTTCCCGCCGTAGACCGTGCGTGGTGCTGAGACGCTCATGGTGATCAGATGATTCGTTTCAAAGTTGACGCCTACTTGTAATAAGCGATAAAAACTCTTGCCAAGAAGCCCTGCCCCAACCAGCAACACCATCGCCGTTGTCAATTCCAGGACGACAAGCTTGGCGCCGATTCGTGTCCAGACTTTGCCCGCACTGCCACGAGAGCCTTCCGCCATTCCCTCTCTCACGTCTAAAGTCGTTAGACGAAGTGACGGAGTCAGGGCAAAGAGTACGGCCGCAAATCCCGCGAGAGTGAGAGCAAACATCAGCACGCGAGAATTCAGTCCCAGATCATTGAGGTATGGCATGCCGGCCATCATGTCTGCGGGAATGAGTCCTCTCAAGATCTGCATGGCCCAATGAGAAGCAACCAGACCTGCAATGCCTCCCGCAACAACAATAACGAAACCCTCAATCACGAATTGGCGAATCAAGCGCGCTCTGGTTGCGCCAAGCGCACGTCGGACAGCCAGCTCGCGACGACGCGTTTCCGAGCGTACAAGCAAGAGACTTGCTACGTTGATGCAGGCGATCAAAAGCAACAACCCGGCGCCGCCCAGTAACAACAGCAGAACCGGTCTAACGTCTCCGACGATTACTTCAGACAGCGGCGCAACAGTTGCTCCCTGGTTCAGATTCGAAGCAGGGTATTGAGCTTCGAGGTCTTTAGCGATGCGGGTCAAATCAGCAAGCGCAGTTTCTATCGCCACGCCGTCTTTGAGACGTGCTACTCCGTTCAGGTTGTGACAGCTCCGTAGCTTAAAGCAGCCGCCATCAGTGTTAAGAGTGGACCAGAACTCAGGATTTGCGACAGGAGCAAAATGAAAGTTTTGAGGAAGCACTCCGATGATGGTGTAGGGTATCTCATTTAGGTTTATGGACTGCCCGATGACGTCTTGTTTACCGCCAAAACGCTTTTGCCATGAGGCGAAGCTGAGAATCAACGTGCGCGGTGCTTCGGGCAAATCTTCGCGTGCGTGGAAATCTCGACCGAGCACAGGACTAACGCCAAGGGTATGAAAAAAGCCCGCGCTTACACGCGCGCCTTCGACCATCTCCATTCCGGTGGGCGTGCTTATCACATGCCCGCTTTGCCCGTAGACATCCATCGAGTCGAAGACGTTGTTGAGCTTGTTCCAGTCGAGATAGTCGAGATAAGAAAGCGCGGCTCGGGGCATGTCCGGCGTTGTCTCCGTGACAAACAGGAGCCGCGACGGATTCTGATAGGGCAATGGTTTGATGAGCGCGGCGTCGACGAAAGCAAAGATCGCCACGCTGGCACCGATCCCAAGCGCTACCATCGCGGTGGCAGTAGTAGTGAATGCCGGATTCTTGCGGAGCTGCCGGAACGTGAAGCGCAGATCCTGGACCACGCTTTCGAGAAAAGGAATCGTGGCGCGATCGCGGTAAGCTTCTTTTGCTTGATCGACGCCACCCAACTTCATTACGGCGACGCGCCGGGCTTCCTGTGGTGACATGCCGGCGCGGATGTTGTCGTCGATGTGCATTTGCAGGTGGCTCTCGAGCTCATCGGCAAAGTCACGATCGTCTTTAAGAAATAGTCCCCTGAACCTCAACAGCCATGCGCGCAGTTTCCTCATGACTGATCCTCCACTGGCTCGAAGAACCGGGCGACGATTGCGGTGGTCTGGTTCCACTCATTGGCTTCTCGTTCGAGTTGTTTGCGACCCGCGCGCGTGAGTTTGTAGTACTTCGCTTTGCGGTTGTTTTCTGAGACGCCCCATTCAGAGACGATCCAGCCTTCCTGCTCCAGCTTCAGCAGGGACGGATAAAGCGTCCCGTAATTCAGCGACAGTCGATCCCCACTGGTTTGCTCGATCCGCCGTGCAATTCCATATCCATGGAGCGGCCCGAGCGTATCGAGCGTCTTCAGGATCATTAAGGCAAGTGTCCCCTGCCAGATATCAGTCTTGGACATTTCGCGGCCTCCTATGGCTTCGCCATAGGACTATACAACAGCTCATATGGGAAAACAAGAGGAGTATCGAATGTGGTAGTGGCCCGAAGGTTGCTCAGCCTGTGAAGCGAGGATCGTTAAGTTTGTTGTGTCCCGAACCTGCGAAGCAGGTGGAAGCATAAAGCCTGGGGCGCAAGCCCCAGGTTAACGTCAAGAAAAGAGCCGCAAGCCCGTGTAACGGGCGACAGCGCAATCCACCCGAGGCGGTCGCCCGTTTCACGGGCTTGGGGGCTTGCTTTGTTTGGCTAACCTGGGGCTTGCGCCCCAGGCTTTATGCTGCCGCCCGCTTTCGCGGGCTCGGCGCTCGTGACTGACTGTAGCCGTTCTTCAATACCAGGACTGGATCGGATCTGGAACTCGGGCTCGATCGTCTTTGCAAGCTCAAGAGCCTTTTCATAAATC
>JAICQI010000143.1 GCA_025937955.1 Pyrinomonadaceae bacterium | reverse complement strand
GAGCCGAAAGCCGAATCAGTTGAAGTGGCCGTGCTCGCGGGCGGCTGCTTTTGGGGTGTCGAGGACATCCTGCGCGATGTTCCCGGAGTGATCGACACCGAGGTTGGCTACACGGGTGGCCACCTCGAAAACCCAAGGTCTGAGGATTTGCATTACGGTAAGTCTGGACACGCGGAATCGGTTCGCGTGACCTTCGACCCGTCAATTCTCAGCTTCGAGGAACTCCTCGAGCGCTGGTTCTTCCGCCTGCACGACCCCACGACGCTCAACCGTCAAGGTAACGACGTGGGGACGGAGTATCGCTCTGCGATATTTCCGCAGACGGAAGAGCAGCGAGCGATCGCGGAACGCGTCATCGCGGGTGTCGATGCGTCGGGACGCTGGAAGCGGCCAGTCACCACGAGCATCGAGCCTGCTTCGACCTGGTACGGCGCCGAGGATTATCACCAGGACTACCTGCGCAAGCACCCAGGCGGATACACGTGCCATTACCTGCGCAAATAACCCAGGAGTCGCACTGCAATGAGAGAGTTCGACGCGATCATTATTGGCGCGGGTCAAGCCGGACCTGCGCTTGCCGGACGACTGACTGGAGCCGGCATGACAGTGGCCTTTGTTGAGCGGAAACTCTTCGGCGGAACGTGCGTCAACACCGGCTGCACTCCAACGAAGACACTCGTCGCCAGCGCCTATGCCACACACCTCGCTCGCCGCGCGGCAGACTTCGGCATTCTTCTCGAAGGCTCAGTGCGCGTTGACATGAAGAGGGTCAAAGCGCGCGCCGATGCGGTGGTGGCAGAATCGCGCACGGGAGTCGAGCGTCGTCTTCGCGAGATGTCCGGCTGCACTGTGATCGAAGGGCACGCGCGTTTCGAAGGGCCGAACCGGATTCGTGCAGGCGAGGAGTTGCTGACGGCGCCACGCGTCTTCATCAATGTAGGAGGTCGCGCATCAGTGCCCGACATGCCCGGGGTGCATGAGGTCCCATTTCTCAACAATCGATCGATGCTCGAACTCGACCATTTACCTGAGCATCTGGTGGTCGTCGGTGGAAGCTACGTCGGACTCGAGTTCGCGCAGATGTATCGCCGCTTCGGCGCAGAGGTAACGGTTATCGAAAAGTCTCCGCGCCTCATCGGCCGCGAAGACGAAGAAATATCTGAAGCGATACGCGAGATTCTGATAAACGAGGGTGTCAACGTACGCACCAGCGCCGAATGCATCAGCCTGGCGCCGCACGAGCGAGGCGTTGAGGTCGGTGTCAATTGCAACGAAGGCGAGCCCACGTCAGTCGCCTCGCACGTGCTGCTCGCGGTGGGCCGCCGTCCGAATACCGATGACCTTGGACTTGAAGCGGCTGGTGTCGAGACGGACGCGCGCGGGTACATCAAGGTTGACGACGGACTCGCCACCAACGTTCCCGGCATCTGGGCGCTGGGCGACTGCAACGGCCGCGGCGCATTCACTCATACCGCCTACAACGATTTTGAGATCATCGCCGCGAACCTGCTCGATGGCGAGAGCAGGCGGGTGAGTAAACGTGTCCTCGGTTATGCGCTCTACATTGATCCACCGCTTGGCCGCGCCGGGATGACGGAGCGTGAGGCTCGCGCCACGGGCCGCCCACTTCTTATTGGCCAACGCCCGATGAGCAGAGTCAGCCGCGCCGTTGAGAAGGGTGAAACGCAAGGGTTGATGAAAGTGGTCGTGGACGCTGAGACGCGCAGGATTTTAGGAGCTGCAATCCTCGGCACTGGAGGCGACGAGGCGATTCACGGCGTTCTCGACATTATGCATGCTGACGTCCCCTACGACGTGCTGCAGCGCACGATGGGCATTCACCCGACTGTCTCCGAACTCATCCCAACGATCTTGGGCGAGCTGCGTCGCGCCGAGTAGACTTCAGTGGCTGAGTACCAGCAGGATCATTAAGGCCACAAAACCAACGACCAGCAGCAGACCATTGAATGGCGGCGAGCCGTGGAACGCCTCCGGGATCATCGTTTCCGACACCAGCGCCAGGATCGCGCCCGCCGCAAACGCCTCGACCGTTCCCTGGACCGCCGGCCCGGTGTCTTTCAGCACCAACCCCGCAACCGCCGCTGCGAGGCTGATCGACAAGGCGATTCCAATCCACACTCCAAACACGTAGCGCACGGATCGTCTCGCCCGCCGCATTCCCGCGCTGCTCGAGAGAGCTTCCGGAACGTTAGCCAGAAAGAACGCTGTGACCGTGCCTAAACCAGGCGCGCCCTGGTGTAGCACGCTTACCCCAAGCACTACGCCCTCCGGAATGCCGTCGAGGAACGTGCCGGCCGCAATGGCCAGTCCGCTACCGGGCTGCTGCTCTTCCTTCGGTTGCTCCACGCATTCGCCGCAGCGCTTTCGATCCTGTGCACCGCGGCGCGAGAGTAGCCAGTTAACAAAACTGAACGTTGCCGCGCCACACACGAGGCCCATGACCGTCCAGTAAAGGCTTGTTGCACCACGATCGTCGAGTACAAGGTCCACTGCCACTACCGCAAGCAGTACGCCGGCACCGAACGTCATCACACGTGCGATGGTGGCATGCTGCAGCCACGTGAAGTACCCACCAACGGCCCCGATCAGGAGGCCGGACGCGGACAAGAGGCCCCATCCGGCAGCTTGCAACCAGCCGGGCAGTTCTGCAAACACTCCCATCAGCGTTTGAGCTTTCACTTATCCGTTAGGATGCGATCTCTCCAGCACGACTGTCCATCGTACTTTGGTATCGGTCTACCACACTCACTTATACCAAGGTATCGATCGATACCTTAGTCCAATAGATTCATTCTTGCGTGCGTGTTGTACTCCTGTCTCCTACGGGAACGTAATTGGACCACCCGCATAAAATGGAGGATGACCATCATGAAACAGATCGCATTATTGCTACTTGCAGTAGCAACTCTGGCGGCGGCTGTCGCTTTCACGGCGCACGCATCCCGAGACACCGATGGAGCTGCCCAGATCTTCGTAACTGAAATTCCCCGCGGATATCGCGAGTGGAGACTTGTCTCCGTGGCCCACGAAGAAGGCAACCTCAACGATATCCGCGCTATTCTGGGCAACGATGAAGCGATCAAGGCTTATCGCGCGGGAAAGCTTCCGTTTCCGGAAGGTACAATCATCGCGCGAATAGCGTGGCGTCACGTCCCGTCTGAGGAAAACAATAAAGCCTTTGGCCGGGAGCAATCGTTCGTTCCCGGAGAAGCACCGCCCTGGTACCTTCAGTTTATGGTCAAGGACTCAAAGAAGTATGCAGCGACGGGCGGCTGGGGGTACGCACAATTTGATAAGGACGGCAAACCTGGACCAGAGTCAGATATGAAGAACTGCTTTCCCTGCCACCAGGCGATCAAGGATCGCGACTACGTCTTTACCCGTTACGCACCTTGATACAGGCATGACCCTTAACTATGTTTCGCGACTGGTCCCGTGGCATTTGATCGTGCAGTGAGGGTCCACACTCTATTTGCTAGTTTCGGGTACACTGGGGGCGCTGGGTGCCGATTTTCGGCTGGCGATCTACATCTGGCCAGATGATGTATGCGGCGCGATTCACCTGTGAAGTCACGTACACACCTATAACGAATGTGAGCAGTGCGAAAATGAATCGAATCAAATAATGTTTCATGCGCCTACAGTAACACTGATTATGAGCGGTGTTAAGTGGCGCCCAAACTCAACGTGAGTCCGAAGTCGCGCCGTTTGGTTCGTTCAGGTACTTCTTGAGCCAGGCGTAGACTTCCTGATACCAGTAGCGACTGTTCTCGCCTTTTAGTATCCAGTGATTTTCGTCGGGCCAGACGAGCAGACGGCTGGGGATGCGGAGACGTTGCAGGACGCTCCAGTTTTCCAGTGTTTGATTGAGGGGAACGCGGAAATCATTCTCGCCTACTGACAACATGATCGGCGTGCGGAAGTTCTTCGCGAAACGAATCGGGTTTTGCTCGCGCCAGACCGGGCCCTGTTCCCAAACTGGACCACCACTATTTATCTCGCGGTGATAGATCGTGTCGCTCGTGCCCCACTGCGACTCGAGATTGATCAAACCCGCATGACTGATCAATGCCTTGTAGCGCGTCGTAGTGGCTTGCATCCAGTTTGCCATGTGGCCGCCGTAGCTGGCGCCCGCCGCGGCTTGTCGCGATCCATCGACGAACGGATAAAGCCGGATCGCCTCATCAGCGCCTTCGTTGATCTCGTTTGCCGGTCCTTTAAAAGGATCACCCTGGATGCTCTGCGCAAAAGCTTCGCCGAAACCCGTCGAACCGGAATAGTTCGTCAGCAACACCACGTAGCCTGGACGCGACAGCATGAAGTAGTTCCAGCGCAGTCCCCAGTTGTCGCGCCACATGCTGTGTGGCCCGCCATGCATCACGACGAACAGCGGGTACTTCTTGCGCTCATCAAAGTTCGGCGGCAACGCGATCATGTTGTGAATGCGTTTGCCTGCTTTGCTCGTAAACCAGAAGTGACGCAGCGGTAGCCAATCGATCTTCGCGACCTGATCGGCGTTGAATGACGTGAGCGGTTGCTGCGTTTTGCTGTTGAGATCCAGTCGAAACACTTCCGGCGGATTGGTAGCGCTTTCCCAGTTTGCGATCAGGATGGTTGGCGACACTTTCGAGGGGATGCGCAGGTTTGTGTAAACGCCGCGCATCATGTCCATCGCGAGACGAACGTCGCCGCCGTCAGCAGGCATCGTGTAGAGCTTCTCGTTACCTGCTTCTTCCGCCGATAGAAAAATCGATTTGCTGTCAGCCGTCAGTGCAAAGCTGCCGACGGAACGGTCAAACTTTGTAGTGAGAATTTCAGGTTGGCCGGTATTGGGCCAGGAGAACTTCGCGAGTCGATCGAGATGGTAAGTTTTATCGTCCGTCTGGATCTCGGTCAGTGCGTAGAGCGCTTTTCCATCAGGTCGAAAAGTGGGACGCGTAAAGTCGTCGCCACTCGTCGTCAGGCGTACTGGCTCGCCGCCGTTCGCTGAGACTTTGAAGAGCGACGTGTTTGTGTCTGCGTAAGCAGCGGCATTTCTGTTGGTTGTAGCCACGAAGACGATTGCATCGCCATCAGGCGTCCAGACCGCATCGAGTTCATCGCTGGAGTCAGTTTGACGACCGCCAAATCCACGTTCGCTAACCAGCTTGGTTCCGGCGAGCAGGTCTTTGGCCTTCGCGCCCGGCTGTGCGGCTTGAACAAAGATGTGTGCTTGCGTGTCTTCAAGCCACTTGTCCCAGTTGCGAATCGGAAACCTGTCGTAAACGCGTACGCGATATTTTTGCGCCTTGCGATCAGCGGCGACACGCTTGTTTGCTTCATCATCAACAGCGCCCGGATAAACCGTACTCGTAAACAGCAGCGCCTTGCCGTCTGGTCGCCACTGCGGCAAACGCGCGCCGGTCGAAAGGGAAGTCACACGAACCGCCTCGCCACCATCAGCGACGTCCAACACGTACACCTGGTTCACCTCGTCGCCTTCACGCTTCGCTGAGAAAGCGATCTGACGACTGTCAGGACTCCAGGCCACGCCGCTCTCTCCACCCTTCGTGAACGTCAAACGTCTTGGCCGTGCGCTGCCGTTAGCCGGAACAATCCACAGATCGGAAACCTGGTCCTTCTCGTCGTAGGCCGGCTCGACCAATGAAAAGACGACCCACTTGCCATCGTGACTCGGCACGGGTGGCCCAACGCGTTTCATCATCCACATCGATTCATGCGTCAGTGGAACTTTCTGCGAAGTTGTTTGTGCGCTAACGGACAGTCGCGCGCTCGAGATGAGAGCAATAACGATGAGTAACAAAAAAGAAACGAAGCTGAACTTGTTGAGACGCTTAGTTGACATACAGTTCTCCTGCGGAGCGTGATGGTTGGCCGGGAAATCATACCAGCCGCAACACGGCACAAAAAGTGCAGAACGTTAGATGAGTTACTTCGCATCAAGGGGGTAAGCACATGACGGCCGCAACCGAACGCCGCACGGCTAACAGGCGAACCGAAGACAACTATCGCAAAGCGATCGAGGACATTCGCGATTTTGCCATCTTCATGATCGGCACGGATGGCATCATCACAAACTGGAATCTCGGCGCGCAGCTAATACTCGGTTACTCTGAAGAGGAAATTATCGGCAAGGATGCCGCCAGGTTTTTCACTCCCGAAGATCGGGCGAAGGACATTCCTCAAAAAGAGATGTCCACGGCGGCGATGTCGGGGCGCGCTGAAGACGAGCGCTGGCACTTGCGCCGTGACGGGTCGCGTTTCTGGGCCAGCGGTGTGATGACGCCCGTCCGCGACAGCGACGGTAAATTGATCGGTTTTTCGAAGGTCATGCGCGACATGACCGAGCGAAACAAGTTAACCGAAGAGCGGGATCGGTTTTTCGCGCTCTCGATGGACATGTTGGCCATTGTTCATCTCGACGGGCGCTTCCAGCGGATAAATCCGGCTTTCCAGCAGGTGCTGGGATTCTCAGAAGAAGAACTGCTGGCTATGTCTCTCTTTGAGCTGGTCCATCCGGATGATCGTTCTGACACTAAGAGTGGATACGGAAAACTTTCCACCGGAGAGCCCATCAAGTGGATGGAGAATCGTCTACGAACCAAGGAGGGCACATACAAGTGGGTGGCGTGGAGCTATTTCCCGGTGCCGGAAGATGGACTGGTGTTTGGGGTCGGTCGCGACATGACGGAGCTGCGGCAGATGCACGAAGTGTTACGGCTGCGCGCTGAGGAATTGGAAAACGCGAATCGCATCAAAGATGAGTTTCTTGCGACCATGTCACACGAACTGCGAACACCGTTGACGTCGATCATGGGTTGGGCGCGTCTACTGGGCTCAAACCGGCTGAAAGATAAAGAAAAAGAACGTGCAGTTCACGTCATTCAACGCAATGCGGAAGCGCAGTCGAAGTTGATCGAAGATCTCCTGGACGTTTCTCGCATCATTACAGGCAAACTCAGAATTGAAGTGCAGCCCGTGTCGTTTGCATCGATCACGGAGACTGCCATTAACTCTCTGCGACCGGCCATTGATGCGAAGCAGTTGCACCTCGAGACGACGATCGATCCGGCCGCAGGTCCGATTCTTGGCGACCCCGCTCGACTGCAACAGATCGTTGCGAACCTGCTCTCGAATGCGATCAAGTTTACACCTGCAGGCGGCCGAATTGATGTTCGCCTGCAGCGTCCGGACTCACACGTGCGACTGGAAATAGCCGATAGCGGAGTTGGAATTCCGGCGGAAGACTTGCCGTACATTTTCGAGCGTTTTCGTCAGGTAGATGCTTCGAATGTGCGGACGCACGGTGGTCTCGGTCTTGGCCTGGCAATCGTGGATTACCTGGTGCGTCAACAGGCAGGAACTGTTTGTGCGAAGAGCGACGGACTTGGAAAAGGCGCAACATTTACCGTTGAATTTCCATTGACGTCGTCGGAAGTTACTCGCAGCGAGCCGGGGGTGGAGGTGTTCACCGATGTTGCTAAGGCCTTGATGGAGGAAACCGAGCCTGTAGTGGAGGCGAAGCTCAGGCATCGCAGTATCCTGCTGGTCGAAGACGATTCAGAGACGCAGGAGTTACTGAAAACAGTTTTGGGACGGCACGGCGCGCAAGTTACCGCCGTCAGTTCCAGCACCGGCGCTCTGGCAGAGATTGCGCGGTCCAAGCCTGATGTCATCATTAGCGACATCGGTATGTCGGGCGAGAATGGGTATGAGCTTATCAGGAAGATCAGATCGTTGGATCCCCACGAGGGCGGTCACATCCCGGCGATTGCATTAACTGCATACGCTGGCTCCGCCGATCGCCGTCGAGCATTGTTGGCCGGATTCCAAACACATTTGGGAAAACCTGTTGATCCCGACGACCTGTTGGCAGTCATTTTGAGTCTTACATTTCAACGAGGAACGAGCGGCGAGCAGCCGAAAGATTGCTGAAAGTATTCAGAACTTATCTCGGCAACTTCACGTAAGCTACAGACATCGTAACGGGCCGCCTTTTTACGGTGTCTAGCTTGTTGTGGAGGAACGATTTTTGGGTTTTTCGAACATATTTGCTCGTTTTCAGAAAGCCGCGCTTTTGCTCGGCTTTGTTGTAATTGGGTTGTTCTCGGCGGGGCCCGCGAACGCGCAGGAGACGGTTACAAAGACTGAGCTCAAGACGAATCTCAGCGACCTTTCCACTCTCTACAAAACCGAAGTTGAACGGCTCGAGAAACGGCAGCAACAGTCGAAAGAGCTTTACGACGATGGACTCATCTCGCGCGTAGAGTTTGAGAATGGCGAGAAAGCGCTGGCTGACGCACGCGCGAAAGTCGAGCAAGTTACGAAAGAGATCGCGGCGGCAAGTCAGCCCACGACGGTGATTGCGCCAGACATTGCGTTGGGTATTGCTGCGGCTGAAGCGGTGTGGTCGACGGGGAACAGCAAGATCGACAATCTCATTCGTTACTACGGCAAGCAGTATGGTATCGATCCTTATCTGATCTACTGCACGATGTCGCAGGAATCGAGTTTTAATTCGGGTGCGACGAGCCCGAAGGGTGCGATGGGCCTGATGCAGCTCATGCCCGGCACGGCGGCGCGTTACGGCGTGACGAATCCATACGACGTAGCTCAGAGCATCAGGGGCGGCACGCGTTATTTGAAGGATCTGCTCGAGATGTTCAATGGGCGAGTGGACCTGGCACTGGCGGGTTACAACGCCGGCGAAGGCGCGGTGATGAAGTACGGCAGGACCATTCCGCCATACAACGAGACGCGCAACTACGTTCGTCTGATCCTCAAGCGCTACAACACCAGAAAGCAGACATCCTAAGCCGCAGATCCGCCGAAAATCTGCTTTGAAAAATCCGTGTCAATCTGCGGCTAAATTTCCATCAGATCTTTCCCGACGATTACCTCTCCTTTAAAGTGCTTACGTACACCCTCGGACCACTGCTCGTCCGTGATCGACGCATCATCACCGGGCACGAAATGCGTTAACACCAGTGTCTTCACACCGGCTTGCGCGGCGATCTTGCCGACGTCTTCCGGCAGGGTGTGCGCAACCATGAGGTGCTCGCGCAGTCTCTTTGCATTTGGCAAACGTTTGATCAGCGCTTCAATACCGGGCAGGTACATGACCTCGTGCACCAGCACGTCGGCGCCTTTCGCAAATTCCGCAAGCTCGGGCGCGTACGCCGTGTCACCGGAAATCACTACTGAGCGATCCTTTGCGTCGAAGCGGTAAGCGTAAGCTTCCTTGATCGGCGGATGTGGCACCAGACGAGCGCTCACCTTCACATCATCATTCACTAACACAACGCCGGGCTTAATCTCGTGGGTCGTAACCAGCTTGCGTGGATCGGTACGGCCTTCATCAACGATGCGCGTGTCGATGTCAAACTTGAGGTAATTAAAGAAGTGCTCCGACATCTTTGCCAGCCCTGGTGGGCCATAAGCATCGATGTGCGCCGGCAAGCCTGTGATCCACGTGTTGTAAAGCAGTGGGCCAAACTCGAGATTGTGATCGGAATGATGATGCGTGATGAAGATGTATCGCAGCCGGTTAAGCGCAACGCCCGTGGTTACCAACTGCTTGGTCACGCCGTAGCCGCAATCGACGAGGTATGGAACGTCGTTGATCAAAATCAGCGTCGACGGATTGATGCGCCCGGCTTCACCGACACGTGGTCCACCCTTCGTGCCCAGCAGCACGACTCGCGTCGACTTCTTCTGACCGAGTGCATCACTTCCGATAAGCCCGTGCGAGATGATAAAGCTGGCGGCGGTAGTTAGAAACTGTCTGCGGGTTGTTTGCATGGTGAGGTAGAATAGCACTACTCAGATAGTCGCGACTCACAAGTTATGAGCAGACTCTTCATCTCCCACAGTTTCCAGGACGATGCATTTGTGCGGGACCTCCGAGCGGCGCTGGCAGATCATGGATACGAAGCATGGATTGCTCCGCGGGAGCTACAAGGTGGCGAGCTGCTCTGGTCGGAACTCCAAAACGCGATCGATGAAGCGTCGGCTTTCGCAGTAGTAGTCAGCCCAGCGGCGTTGCAGTCGACGTGGGTTGGCAAGGAATTGCGCTACGCGCTAGACGTACAGAAACAGCGTGGCAAAGATAGCTTTTCCGTCATCCCGCTCTCATTAAGCGGTACGAAGCTCGGCGTCTTCGAAGAATTCTTCAGCGACCAACCACTCTACATCCCCGTGAGCAACGATGTGGGCGGAG
>JAICQI010000302.1 GCA_025937955.1 Pyrinomonadaceae bacterium | reverse complement strand
GTATCCGCGTATTACGCTGGTCACTTCCGGTCGTTGAATAAACTCCAGTCGCGTCGGTTTGATAAACGTACAGACTGATTCCTTCCACCGGCGTGCGGCCGTCCGGAGCGTAGATCGTGCCTGACACGATCAAAGGTTCGCCGGGTTCCTTGTCCGGGCAAATCGAGATGCGCCACGCACCACCACCACTGTTACCCGTCGCACGCGCACAGCTCGTGAGCTCCACGACGCCCATTCCGATCAGCGGCAAGGTCAGCGCGGTTGACGAGACTCGACGTAAAAACGATCTTCGATCGAGAACACTTTGATTATTCATTGCCTTACCTTTCGCGAGTCTGGATCTTAGCCACAAAAAGGCACATGAAGCACATAAAAAGAAATTTAGCTATGAAATCATTTTTTTGCGCCTTATGTGCCTTTTTGTGGCTAAATCTTTTGTGCCTTTTTGCGGCCTACTTCGGCGCCATCTCTTTCAGCCGCCGGCTCAGTCCACTTTTAACTTTCCAATACGCGTCCTTGATAGGCTTGGGCACTCCTTTGACACTGCCGCTGGTCCAGGATGATTCGAGCTGGTTTTTCCAGGTGTCGAGCATCTGCTGATCCAACTGCAATACGCCTTCGCGCGTGACGCCGGGCGGAGGCGGCACAAAAGCAGCCAACTTCTCATAAACGCGAATCCGGTCTTCGCCGTTCACGCGCGCCAGCAGGTGCCATAGCGTGAGCGTGTCGCGTGGCCTGGCCTGGTCTAACAGAGCAGTCAGCGCACTCGCATCGTGTTTGAAATCGATCTTCCTGAGCGCTTCACGAAAAACCGGAGGCGCGTCTTCGTAGTAAGGCGTGCCGGGACCGATGCCGGGCTGCGTTTCGCAAGCAGCGCCCGCAGGAACGATCGATTCACGGTCTGCCAACTCCAACGCCACCCATCCCGACGTCACGCGCAAGAGACTGCCGCCGTGATCGTCAACTTCGAGCGTGTAAGCACAACCAAGATCCGCTGCAACAGCGGAAGGAGTATCGACGAAGAAGAGCCGGGGTGGCGCCCAGATACGTGCACTCATCTTCCCGCGCGCCAGCTCGAGACGATGCTCAGTGGGCTCGGTTTGTAACAACCGCACGCGCGTGTTCTCGTCGATATCGACGTTGCCGATCGAACCCACGGCGATCTGCGCGCGAGAACTTCCGTCCGTCTCAAGCCACTCACCAACTCCCAGTTGTCCGTTGTTTGCGATCTGTTCGGAGCCAATCCTGGGTGTGCCGTCGAGTCGTGTCACTCGCCAGAAAGACGCTCCAGAAGCGATTACTGGACCACGCACGGGCTTGCGAGCGTTGTAAACCAGAAACGCTGCCAGGCCCGAGAGCAACAGCAATACTACCGCCGCGGCGGCTTTGAGTTGCCAGGACCACGAAACAGAATCACTCGCAGAAGCGGCTTCGGTTTGTTTCGCGAGTAAAGGCTCGAGGTTACGCCAAAGATAATCCGGCGCCGAAAGCTGTGGCAGTTGTTCGGCGAGTTTGATACCTAACTTAACTTCTTCGAATTTAGTCCGACATCTAACACACGAAATGAGATGCTCCGCAAACTGCTTCGACTCTTCGCTCGACAGCTCTCCATGACAATAAGCTGAAATATCGTTTGTTACGTGCCTCGACAACATTTAATCACTCACTCCATATTGCCGGACTGTTCAAATGCGCGAGTCGCTTCGCCAACTGGCTGTGACCGCGATTGAGACGCGAAGCCACCGTGCCCTTCGAACAACCCATCACCGTTGCGATCTCCTCGTACGACAGTCCCTCGATGTACTTCAACAAGATTGGCAAACGAAACTTCGGCTTCAGCTCACCAATGGCCGCTTGCACAGCTTCAGCAACTTCAAGCCGAGCGTACTGCTTCTCCTGAGGTTTCCTTTCCCCGGCCTTTCTCATCGCCACAGTCTCTCCCCACGGCAACAGTCTCCGGCGGCGGCGCCTTTCGTCCAGACACGCATTGACGACCAGCCGGTAAAGCCAGGTGGTAAACTCCGACTCACCTCGAAACTGTTGAATAGCGGTGAACAACTTCAGAAATATCTGTTGCGTAATATCGTCCGCCAACGCCCTGTCGCCGCCGCTGGAATAAACAGCGATGGAGAACACCTTGTCTTTGTACGTCTCGAAGAGAAGCTGGAAGGCGGCGCGGTCACCCTGCTGGCAGGCTTCAATGATCCGTCCGTCGATAAGCTGTTCAGCCACCATCATCGGTAGGTTAGACGAACTTCGGAGGAGATCTCTTCCAGAAAAATTAAGCCGCAGATTTACGCAGATAAACACCGATCGGATCAGCGTTTATCTGCGTAAATCTGCGGCTTAATTTTATACCTAATTTTAGCGCGTCACGTGGACGAGCATTTCCGTGCCCGACTCGATCTTCAGTTCCTTGCTGCCCTGTACGGCCAGCGATCCGGCGCCACCGGCGCCACCCACGATCAATCCAATCGCAGCGCCCTTGCCGCCACCGGCGATGCCGCCAACAATAGCGCCGACCGTCGCGCCGATTCCGGCCCGCTTGACGGTCTGCTTGGTCCTGCTTCCGGATTCGATCCCGCCTTCATCATCCGCTTTTCCGGAATCATCGCCGTAAACTCTCGTAACGTACCCGTGCAGCACACCCCTTCGTCCATCGCGCAGCTCGATGGAATCGAAAGCCAGGTTCATGCTGGTCCGGCCTTTGATCTTGCCTGACTTCTGTATCGAACTAACGTGCCCGGTGACTCTGGCTTCATCAAAGCGACTCGGATCGATCACCGTCGCGGTAAATCGATCGCCGACGCGCGACTCCTTACTCGATAACGTATCGTTGATCCGAACTTTGAGATCAGTACCGACCGGCACGAGCGGGACTACTCTTCTCGTCGTCGTCCGCCGCTTAGTCGTCGGCTTTGTCTGAGCAAAGCTCAGCGGCGCCAGGCCGAAAACCAGAGTTAAAGCCAAACCAATACGCAACTTGTTGCGAAGAAGATATCTCATCTAAGTCCTCCAAAAATCCGATAACGATCTGCGGCTCGCGTCTCCCCCAATACCAGGAGCAGTGACCATAATAACATCGGGCCGAGCAGTCCGCCCGAAATGATTCTGACGCGACCATGTTTATTGAGATATTCGCGAGCTGGAGCGACTGTAAAGAGGTTTTCAGTTATCGGAGCATGGCGTCGGCCGAGCCCATGGCGATATCGGGAAGATTGATAGTTTCTTCACCTTCGAAATGCCGTTGGCGATGAACGGAGCCATCAGATTCGAATATGTATGCCGAAGGCGCTTCACGCATGATTATGTCTTGCAAACGCATCAGGCCGTAGAGGAGAGCTTCAGGTCGCGGTGGACAACCAGGAATATAAACATCGACAGGAATGCAGCGATCGACGCCTTGCATCGTGGAGTAGGAATCGAATGGTCCACCGGTGGAGGCGCACGCGCCCATCGCGATGGCCCACTTGGGCTCGGGCATCTGATCGTAGACTCGACGCACTACCGGACCCATCTTCAGCGTAACAGTGCCGGCGATGATGATCAGATCGCTTTGACGTGGACTGGGACGAAAGACGCCGGCGCCGAAACGATCGATATCGAATCGACCCGCACCCGTGGCGATCATCTCGATGGCGCAACAAGCGAGTCCGAAGGTCATGGGCCAAAGCGCCGATTTGCGCGCCCAGTTAACCACCGGCGCCGCAATGTCAACCGTCTTCGCACCCACGGTGCGTCGAATCGAATTCATGATCGAATCGACGGTGGTTAAAACAAATCCTTCTTCGTGTTCAGCCATAGGTCACGCCCACTCCAACGCGCCTTTGCGCCACGCGTAGTAATACCCGACTATCAGGATCCCGATAAACACAAACATCTCGACCAGCGCAAACTTCGTAAACGAGAAATCGTCGCCCATGAAAACTATCGCCCACGGCAACAGAAAAATCGTCTCGACGTCAAAGATCAGAAACAACATCGCGACAATGTAATAACGCACGGTAAAGCGCTCGTGCGCTTCAGTTGTGGGATCGATACCGCACTCGTACGGGCGCATCTTGCCCTTCTCATATTTGATGGGGCGCAGGAACCGGCCGAGAATAATCGGCAGCACTGGAAAGATCACCGCCACAGCAAAGAAGATCATTACGGGCCAGTAGGCTGTGATAGGGCTGCCAACGGTTTGAGTCGTTGTAGTTGCTGCCTGGAGAAGCATTAGTTCCAAAATAGTAAGCGTCCGCGAAGATTGTTGTCAATCTACATAATCTGTCGGTACAAATTCTGTGTTCACATTGATGTAACTTGACAGCAAGGTCGATTTAAGATTGCGGCCATATCCTGCAATGTCTCTTAAGCTCCATCCAAAACGAGGACCTAAACAAATGACTATCGCGCTACGCTTCGGCCTATTTCTGGCTTTCCTATCATTCTGCCTGCTGCCCGTCCGAGCTCAGGAGCTTGATAAATCTCCAGCTGCGGAACCGAACGTCGCGGAACGCGTGCGCCTTCTCGAAAGCGAGCTTGAACGGCAAAACAGCAAGCTCGACCAGTTACAAAAGACGCTGTTGGAACAGCAGCAGACAATCGAGGCCCTTTTGGAGAAACTGTCTGGGCAGCCGGTCGCTAAAGATGTAAGCGCCAAAGAAGCGGAAACGCCTCCCGTGATCACAGCCGAACCGCAGCAAACGCCAACTGTCGAACAACGTCTCACAAAAGTCGAAGGCCAGGCTTTGAAAATCGGTCCCGTCAGATTCAGCGGCGACTTTCGCGTGCGTTTCGACGGCATCTTTCGCAGGGCAACCCAGCCGCCGGATCCGCCTCTCGAGCACGTGCAACAAGCGCGGGCCCGGTATCGCCTGCGGCTAAACTTCGATACAGACATCCATCCGAATCTCAGTTTTCACGGTCAGCTTTCAACCGGCCCGCTGAACAATCAACTCTCAAGCAATCAGGATTTCACTTCCATGACTGTTCGCGCTCCTATTTCGTTGAGTGAAGCATGGGTTGAATATCGTCCGGTTAAATCGGTCCAACTACAGGCCGGACGCGTGGTGGACGTCTTCGCCGACAACTCCAGGTTTCTGTTTGACGACGATCTTCGTTTCAACGGCTTCAACGAAAGATACACGGCTACGTTCAAGCCGAACAGCGCTCGCCTCACCAGTCTCGAGTTTCGCGCGGGCCAATATATTCTTTCAACTCCCAACATCGCGGTGATCCAGCCCAACAGCCCGCTGGCACGTCTCGGTGCAATCGTGGGCACGGCCGGACGATCCGCGATGCTCTTCCATCAAGGCGTCCTTGCAAATCAAACCTTCAACAAGAAGTGGAATAGCCAGGTTGGTGGCGATATTCAACTCTATCGCCATCCGAATCAGATCCAGTTTGCCTCAACTCAAGAGGGACTCGTGCTGCTCGTTCAACCCGGAATAGGTATCGCGCTCTCGGGGCCGCCGCCCGGAACAGGAAACGCCACCACGACTCCGGGTGGAGTGGTGTACACCGCGCCGGGATTCCAGGTCGCACGGCTCACCTATCGCCTGAATTACGCAGGCTTCAAGCGCAACGATCACGACTATCCGATAACTTTCAATCTCCAGTTCGCGCGCAATGTGGCGACGGGTTTGAATGAACGCGACGCGATGCTGGCGGCGTTACAGGTGGGACGGATTACAAAACGCGGTGACCTGTCGTTTCTCTACGTCTTTGCAATCAAAGGCGCGAACGCGATGATCTCGCAGGTGACTGATGACGATCTGGGTACTGGAACAGGAGTGAACATTCGCACCAATCATTTCCGTTTCGAGTATGGCATCACTCGCAAGGTGACTTTCCAGAGTCTGTTCTTCATTCAGAATTCACTGCGACGAAGTGGGCAATACCCAAACTTCTTCGTCCCCGTCGGCGACTTCGCCCCAACGACCTATCGTGTGCAACAACAGTTGGTGTTCGCGTTTTAAGCCGCGGATTTACGCGGATTCCTTACGGATCAGTCAAGAGCACGGCCGACGCCCTTGGCGAGCGATTTGAGCTTTGATTCTTTGGGTGGGGGAGTGTGGTTGAGGGTGCAGTAACCGGTTGGTTGGCTGCCGGTGGGGTAAGTCATTCGGCTACGCACAGGACAATCCTGTTTCGCCAACAGGCCGCTCTCAGGATCGATGATGACGGTTACGGTTGCGAGTGCGGTCACAGGTGCTGAAGTAATGACTTCTGTTGAACTGACTTCCGGCGCTTCGGCTTCTGCGTTTGGTCTAGGAACTGATCTGGTGCGTGAGTCTGACCGAGGTGCAGACTCTTGAGGCAGAGTTGCCATCTGTGTCTCTTCAACCGGCAACGGCGCAGGCCGGCGACGTTGCAGTAAAAACGTTATCGTGATCGCAAAGACAGCGACGAAGATGAGCAACGGAACCGCAGTCCACTGCGAACCGCTTGCACGACGCCGAGGCACTGGATTGTCAGAGTAAACAGTCTCGGCAGATCTCGAGGGTTTCGGGATCTTGCCGGAGATCAAGAGCTCGTAAGCTTCATTGATCTCTTTCAGCTTCTCCTGCGCCTTTTCCTGAAGACGCGGATCGTGCAGAAACCTATCCGGGTGCCAAACCTTCGCAAGGTCTCGATGCGCTGCTTTCAGTTCCCTGTTTGAAACGCCGGGCTTTACGCCCAGCAGGTCGTAGGCCTTACTCAAGTCTGGGTGCAAGTTTTTTCCTCTAGGATAAGACGTCCGCCAGTCTCGAGACTCCTCTCAGCATGTCGTCCGCACTGGGCACAGGCACCCCCATTGAGTGCATGATCGTGACCAGTACAAGTCCCAAAACCACGCACATAACTACAGCTTTCACGAGGGCGATACAGAACTGAGTTACAAATGTCGAAACGGCTCGTACAACTCGTCGCATTCGCATAATTAATCCCCATTTCTGTGAGTAACGGGGCATCTGTGGGGCTGTCGGGACGAGCGAGGCGTGGCCTCAGGAGCATTATTGCAAACCCGGGCGGGGAGTTGCAACAGTGTTTTTCAGCCGTGGATTTTAGCGATTTTTAGGCCGATTTACGTGGAT
>JAICQI010000634.1 GCA_025937955.1 Pyrinomonadaceae bacterium | reverse complement strand
GCGTCAGCACCCGATTGTACTGGTCAGTGCAAAAGGCTGCTGCATCTTCTTTACCGCCAGTCCACTCCGATTGCAACGCCATACGCGATGTGCGTCGCAGCACATTAATCAACTTGATCAGTTCTTTCTCTCTTTCCATACATGCTCCTGGTTCAAAATTAATCACAGCTCACGGAGATCGGTACGGTTCTCCTCGTTAATTTATTAATTCAACTTTCTCCCGCAGCAACTTCTTGCCGTGATGAATTCTCCACTTCACGGTCGACAACGGGACTCCCATAAACGCGGCGATGCGGTTCAACGGCATCTCGTCGAGAAAGCGCAGCCGTAGCGGCATCGCGTAATCAGCCGGGAGACTGTCGAGCGCTTTGATCATCGCCTCGTCGCGTTCCTTATCGGCGAGCGGCTTAGCCAGCGCTTCGATCTTTTCGAGCAGTGCTTCGTCCAGGGCCATCCGCCGGTGCGCCATTTCGCTCTTGTTGAATCGCAGCGCGCGATGACGCGTTATGGCCGACAGCCACGCGGCAAACTTGCGCGGCTCCTCAATTCCCGGCAGCGCTTTGAATGCGAGCAGCAACGCATCCTGCGCCACGTCTTCCGCATCATCGGACCCCACGATCGTCCGCGCCAGCCGCACGACCGCAGGCCGGTATCGCACGACAAGCTGCTCAAAGGCATCCAGGTTGCCGAGAATCGCCGCGACCACCAGCAACTCGTCAGGCGACTCAAACCGTTCCATCGATGTTCCGCACTCTCATTTGTATAGAGACATGTTACGAGGAAAAAGTTAGGTGAGTTTTCGACAAATTTCCGCGTTCTAAGTAATCTGTGTCATCTGTGTAATCTGTGGCTACAAGTTAGGAGCGCTTATGACGAGATTCGCAGCGTTATTACTTTGTATGACTTTCCTCCTGGTGCCGGCGTCAGCCACAAAGCAGCTGGCGCCGCAACTGTTCGACGACTTCAGCTACACGAACAAAACCGAGCTAAAAAACAACGGCTGGATCGTTCGCACTGAACCGGGCTGGCCGGGAATTCCCGGTGCGACCTGGTGGGATGAGGGCGTCTCGATCCTGAAAGATCCCGATAACCGTAACAACTGGATCGTGCGCATGACTTCTTCGACAGACGGCACCCCAGCCAATACGAAACAAACGCAGATATGTCATCAGCGCAAATACCTGCATGGCACCTATGCCGCACGCGTTCGTTTCACCGACAAACCAATCTCAGGACCAGGCGGCGATCAGCTCGTCCAGAGTTTCTACACCATCAGCCCGTTGAAAGCCCCGATGGATCTCGACTACAGCGAGCTCGATTTCGAGTACCTGCCAAACGGCGGCTGGGGCATCGATGGTCCCACGCTGTACGCAACCACGTGGGAGACCTTTAGCCCCGAACCAAACTGGAAGAAAGACAACGTCTTCAAAACCACGAACGGCAGTCAGGCCGGCTGGCACACGTTAGTGACGCAGGTTATGCCTACAACGGTGCGCTACTTTGTCGACGGCAAATTGTTCGCGGAGCATGGCGGAAACTATTACCCGGAAGACACGATGTCGATCAATTTCAATCTCTGGTTTATTCGCGACGGAATGACGAAAGCGACTGAGGCTCGACAGTATCACGAAGACATCGATTGGGTTTTCTTCCTGGCCGACAAAGAGCTGTCGCCCAAGCAAGTTAACGCAATGGTCGCCGATTACCGGCGCAAGCAGGTCAAGTTTCGCGACACCGTGCCGGCCAAAGTCCCCGCGCTCGTGTCGCCCTGCAATTTCTGAACACACTTGGGTCGGGTCAGTACCGGAACGCGATAGCGTCGGGTCGATGGCACACCTAACTCATCGCTGGAAGCGCTACGTTACCCGACGCTACCGCGTTGCGGTACTGACCCGACCCAAGAGAGTAAGAATCTTTGACATAGGAAGGCCAGCGCTGCGGTATTATGTAATTGGGTTTCCGTGACCTTTGGAAAGAAAGGTGAAGCTCAATGGCAGCGAATGGAGAGATGGACTATTACGAGATCCTTCAGGTCAGCGACAGCGCTGAACCGGAAACCATCAATCGCGTCTATCGGATCTTCGCACAGCGCTACCATCCGGATAATCAGGAAACGGGAAATGAAGCTCGCTTCCGCGAAATAACCGAGGCCTATCACATCCTCTCCAATCCGGAGAAACGGGCCCAATACGATGCCACGAGCCAAAAACGACGGAAGGATCGCTGGCGTCTTGTTTCAGCGGCGGGCCAGTCCGAGAATGATTTCGAGCTGGAGCAAGTCGTACGACTGACAGTACTCGAAGTTCTATATACGAAACGGCGTCTTGATGCACAAAACCCCGGCATCTATTTGCGAGAGCTCGAGAAGATGATTGGCCGTCCACGCGAGCATCTGGAGTTTACTATTTGGTACCTTACTCAGAAGAAGCTAATCGGTAACGACGACGCACGCATATATTTGACGGCCGACGGCGCAGAATATCTGGAAGAGAGCTATCGCAGTAATTTACAGCGAAAACGCTTGCAATCCTCCAACGACTGAAAGAAAGAAGACCCTGGAAACGCGGCAGCGCTTTGCGTCTTTGCGCCTTTGCGCGAGAAATCTCCGCAAGGATAAAATTCAGTTCGTTCTTAAGGTCAATTAATCCTCCAACAACGTTGTCTTCAAGGAGTAGAGTTGGGTAGTGTTTTGAAAAGTTATGCGCTGGGACTTCTGGTTGTAGCAGTAGCCATTCTGGTGCGTTGGCTGCTCGATCCCGTGTTGGGCGATACGCTACCGCTCGTCACGCTCTTCGGCGCAGTCGCCGCAGCGGTATGGCTCGGCGGATATCGACTGGCGATTCCGGTCACGCTGATCGGTTACGCGGCTTGTCACTATCTTTTTATCCCGCCGCGCGGCCAACTGGAGTTAACTCGCGCAGTCGATCTGGTCGGGCTAATCGCATACCTTTTCACCTGTTCTCTAATCATCGTTTTCGGTGAAGCGACGCGCATCGCTCACTCCCGCGCACACCAGCGACAGGAAGTTTTTAGAGTCACCCTGCGGAGTATTGGCGACGCTGTAATCACCACCAACAACGAAGCACGCATCACTTATATCAACGGCGTGGCCGAGTCGTTGACCGGGTGGTCACACGAGGAAGCACTCGGCCAGCCTCTCGATCAGGTTTTCCGAATCGTTAATGAAGTAACGCTTCAACCGGTCGAGAATCCTGCTCTGCGGGCATTGCGACAGGGAGTGGTCGTTGGCCTCGCAAACCACACAATACTCATCAAAAAAGACGGCTCCGAATGTCCCATCGACGATAGCGCGGCGCCGATTCGTAACGAGCAGGGTCACGTATCCGGCTGCGTGCTGATCTTTCGCGACGTTACTGCGCAGCGTCTGATACAGCGCGAAAAAGCAAATCAACTTCTGACGGCACGCCTGCTCGCTTCAATCGTTGAATCCTCAAACGATGCAATTATCGGCAAGTCACTCGATGGCATTATTCAAAGCTGGAACGCTGCCGCGGAACGGCTCTTCGGTTACACATCGGAACAGGCTGTGGGCCGTCACATCTCGCTCGTGATCCCGCCTGAACGGTTGAGTGAAGAGGAACAGATCGTCGCTAGCATGAAAGAGGGAAAACGGATCGAGCATTACGAAACGGAGCGAGTGCGCAGCGATGGTCAACGTCTCACGGTTTCGCTCACCATCTCGCCGATCAAAGACGACTCAGGAAACGTGATTGGCGCATCGAAGATCGCGCGCGATGTCACAGAGCGTAAACGCATGGAGGATGACCTGCGCCGCTTAGCAGCGGATCTGTCTGCCGCCGATCGTCGCAAGAACGAGTTTCTGGCGACTCTCGCTCACGAGCTCAGGAATCCCTTGGCGCCGATGAGCAACATGCTCGAAGTTTTGAAACGCGCAACCGGCGACACAGAGATTCTCAAACGCGCACACGACACCATCGAGCGCCAGTTGGATCAGATGATCCG
>JAICQI010000886.1 GCA_025937955.1 Pyrinomonadaceae bacterium | reverse complement strand
GTGCTCAGAAAGACATCTTTGTTTATCTGCCGACCAATGGGCGCCTGATGAAACCAGACGTGATCGATCGTCTCGGCGATGCGGGCCTGGCAACGGTGAATCTCGCCGTTGATTCGGTGAAAGACCGGAAGTCTCTGCCGAAAGCTCTCGAACCGATTCGACCTTACTTCGATTACCTGATCAAGAAACAAAAGGTCTACGGCTACACCGTAATGTTCAATATCAACATCTGCCACAACAACATGGATGATGTGGTGGAGTTGACTGAGATTGCTCACGACAATGGGATCGCCACTGATTATCACATCAATGAGACGCCCATGACCGAGCAGGACCACTTCAAGCATCTTTCGGAAAACGAGACCTATCTGACGCCTGACGATTGGCCCAAGGTGGACGCGTTGCTCGATTATCTGAACGATAAACGACGCAATGAAGGCTACAAGATGGTCAATCCGATCCAGCACATGGAAGACATGAAGCTGCTCATGCGTGGCCAGGTCCCCGAGTGGCAATGCCGCGCCGGTCAGAATTCACTGATCATTCGCACGGACGGCTCACTGGCGCCTTGTTTCCCGATGTATTCCGCTACGCACGATTGGGGTGTCGTCGGCGATCACAAGTTCGACGTGAAACAGCTCAACGAAATGAAGAGCGAGTGTACGAAGCATTGCCTGTCGACGTGTAACTACATTCTTGGTTACTGTTACGACACTGCTCGCGTGCTGCACTGGATCATGAAGACCGCCAGGGGCGGCTTCAAAGGTGTAGAGAGCTTCTAGTTTCTTAACGACAAAGGCACGAAGGCACAAAGCTCATAAATTGACTTTGTGCCTTCGTGCCGTTGTGTTTGAGAACTCTCACGCGGCGGATCTCGTGGCGACGCGGAGGCGCTCGGCGATTGCCTGTTTTGGGTGTGCGCCGATGATGCGATCGATGAGTTTACCGTCCTTGAAGATCAGCATGGTTGGTATGCTCGCGATCTGAAAATGCGACGCTATTTGCGGGTTCTCGTCGACGTTTAGTTTAGTTATTCGATACTGTCCTTGTGATTCCGCGGCAAGCTGGTCCAGGACGGGGGCGATAGCCCGGCACGGGCCACACCACGGCGCCCAGCAGTCGACCAGCACGGGCTGTCCTCGCGCCTGCAACACCTCGCGTTCGAAAGTCTGATCGGTAATGACTGCCGGCTTTGAATCTGCGCCGGCAGTGGCTTGCAATCTCTCGCCGCACCGGCCGCACTTTGCCTCGGTCAGTCTGCTTTCATCGACTCGATTGTTAGCCCCGCACTTGTTGCAAATTATTACTCGCATAAGATTCCTCTTTCCGTTTGTAATTCGTGAGTTTGACGAAGCTTAGTTGCGAAACTTTTGCAGCTTCTTGAGAAGTTCTGTTTTTTCTGGGGCGGATGTTTTCGCGACGGCAGTGCGTAAAGAAACGAGCAGTTTTCTTAGATCGGTCCGTTGCTCGACAGCGTATTGATCGCCGCCGCTGTCATTCGCCGTTTTGAGGACTTCATCAGTGAGTGCCGCAGTAAGATTTTTAAGAGCCTCGGTCGCATGTGCTCCATTCGGGTGCAAGTTCAGATACTTGATCTCGCCTTCATAAAGGAAGAGATGGCAAACCTCGTCGCCTTCACAGTCGGAAGGTTGCAGATTTTGCGCTGCTTCCCAGGCGATACGATCGGCGATCGGCAGAGAGTGGTATTTCGTTTCGAGGTTCCAGAGTAGTTCCGAGCGCAGGTTGTAAGCACCCGCAAACTCGTTGGGGACAACTTCGGCAGCGTGTGCTTTGAGCCATTCGCGGTAAGGTGGTTTGTCGCGTAGGTCGTCGCGAAAGCTCGTCGCCCAGTTAGCGAGTGCCAGGAGTTTCAAAAGCTCAAACTCGGCGCGGGTGTTCGTATCTTTGGATTCGTTAACGGAGCTCGAGGCGAGGTTGTAGATCTCCTGCCGGTCGGCGAAGTCTGTGGTCTCTGCTTTGAGGCGTGCTTCGATAATCTGGCGCAGCAATTCGTTTCGCTGGCGAGCGTCGTAGTCGAGCAACAGTCCACCGAACAGCCAGCCGGTCCCGCCATTAGGCAGGTTGACGCGATACCAGTAATCGTTCTTGCCGTTAATAGTCTCCTGGTTTACCGAACGCGCGACCGGATTAACCACCGTGCCGAGCTTCAGCCGCGTGATCTCTTCGGCCGTGGTCTGCGGCGCCCTGCGCACACGCATC
Source organism: Pyrinomonadaceae bacterium (assembly GCA_025937955.1). GTDB lineage: Bacteria > Acidobacteriota > Blastocatellia > Pyrinomonadales > Pyrinomonadaceae > PSRF01. Next base: position 239 of record JAICQI010000886.1, on the reverse strand, counting down.
GCCGACACCGTCGTAATCTTCGCCTGCCCCCCATCCAACGTGACCTCATCCTGCTGCGCCACGACCACCGCGAGCATCGTTAATGCCAGAATTAGCGATTTAAGTTTCATTCGCAGCATATATATCATGCAGTTGGAGTTTTTCGCCTCCTTGGAGTGCGGTGCCTTGGCACCGCTTTGGTCGTGATTTTCGGAGGCATTGGCTAAAGCGGTGCCAAGGTACCGCACTCCAAGGAGGCG
>JAICQI010000601.1 GCA_025937955.1 Pyrinomonadaceae bacterium | reverse complement strand
CTCCGGTAATACGTAGCGCCTGAACGGACGGCGAACTGTTTGTGAAAGTCTGCACTGAACGTTCCTGGCCAAATGTGTGGACGGTATCGTTATTCAACTGGCAGGAAGGGAGCCAGATTATTAGGACCTATTGCGTCTCTAATGCAGCCACCTAAACAGATACGACATTCCGAGGCTGGCAACTCCCATTAGTGCGCAATAGACGACCCAGATCTTAAAGGTTGGCAAGTCTTGCTTTTGTTCTCCCCGAAATGGATAGAACGCCAGCGTCGTAACAAATGTAGCCAGCCATACTCCGATTAACGGCACGCGTACTATCGTAAGACTTGAAAGGAGCCGCTCGAGCAGCCCCAGGAAAACAGCGACCATGAACGTTCCAGACCAGATCAGCGAAGTTCTAACGTTCGCCCTTACTCCCTCACCCCTAACAATCTTGTAATTTCGAACCTGGACGAGTTCGAACGCTGCAAGGGACGTCATTACGCCGAACAAAAGAACACCGAACCATCCAGTTCTTGGGTTGGATCTGGTTACCACTACAGACAACAACAGGCAACCTCCCAGTCCTGCGAAAACCAATATTCGCTTCGCGACTTCAAAGCGTGTGACTGAAAGTTTCTTTTCTGTGCGAGATTTAGACATCGACTTCCAATTGCCAGCCGCTCAAATGAACTTGATCCGGCGTGCCGCGAAACTCACCATGCGAAGCAACAACCATCCGTGGCTCCAACGGTTGATGTTCGTAGCTCCATAGGTGCGATCGCGATAGCGGATTGGCACGTCCATGATTTTCAGGTTCAGTCTCGCGGCCCCAAACAGCAAATCGTAGTCACCGAACGGATCAAAGTCCCCAAAGTATTGCCGGTTGGCCGCAATCTCTTCGTAATCTTCTCGCCACAGGACCTTCGTGCCGCACAAAGTGTCTTTAATCGGCTGGCCCAGCAGCCAGGTGAACGCCAAACTGAAAAGTTTGTTGCCGACTAAATTGAAGAACCGCATCGCCTCTTTCTCCATGGGATACACGAGGCGCGATCCGTTGGCGAAATCAGCTTTGCCGGAGGTGAGCGCGTCAACGAATCGCGGCAGGTCCTCCGGCGGCACGGTAAGATCCGAATCCAGGATCATCAGGATCTCTCCCGACGCATGAGCGAAACCGAGCCGCACCGCATCGCCTTTTCCTTTACCGGTCTGCTTAAGGAGCTTGCAACTCTGGCCCGGTCTTGCCGCAATCTCTCTTTCGATACGCGCGTATGTATCGTCACGCGAACCGCCTTCGACGAAGATCAATTCCGTGGCTGAACCGAGTTTCGGCGTGCGGTCGAATATCGCGGCGATGTTTCCTGCTTCGTTGCGCGCGGGTACGATTACTGACACTCGCGGCGCCGGACGCTGTAAAGCTTTCGTTGGCCGCGCCACTAACAAATGCGTGAGGGCGAACAGATTCAGCGGCCAAATTCTTGCCAGATAGCGGTTCCCCAGCGTTGACACCGGTGGTACTCGAAGCGGCAGAAGGATCTCTTCGCGGTGTCGAATCACTTCGAAATCAGCAAGCGCCAGCAGCCCGCCAATATCCGTCGTCGTGAACCAGTTCTGCGACAGGTTCGGCCGCGCCAGGCCGAGCCAACGCGCAGCCGCCAACGGCTTCTCCCAAAGCCGATTGTAAAAATTCAGCACCAGCCTCGTCCGCGGTGTACAGAGGCGCGCCAGTTCCTGAAAGACCTTTTGCGCATCCCAAAGTTCGTTTACTAAATCTGAAAGAATTATGAAGTCGAAGGGCTCATCGAGCGGGAGAGCGTGCGCGTCAGCAGTAATGAACTCAAGCGAAGGGTACTTGCGTTGCGCGCGTTCCACCATCTCACCGGCAAAATCAACACCAACACCGCGCGCCGGTTGTAGCGCTGCCAACAAGTCGCCCTGTCCAGAGCCGATCTCTAGCACCCGTTTACCTGGCGGCACAAGGAAGCGGAAAATGCGCGCGAGTTGCCGATGGTACTCACGACTAAGGCCGTGGTGCGCGTCCATCCACAGCGCGACCTGGTTCCAGTGAGCGATGCGCTCGTCGCGATATCGGGCTTCACTGCCGCCGGTCGCCAACAGGGGAAGATCTTGTGATGGCGAGGGGCATTCAGGGGGTCGCAAAGCAGTATTCATTTTTTTTGAGAACTGTAATTTGCGAGACTGAAGAACAAAAGAGTTCCATCGCTGTTAGTGATTGGGCCGGCGCCGAGCAGTGTTTTTAATTCAGCTTCCAGACTAACCGCGCTGTCGGCATATCCATTACGGTTTATATAGAGTCCTGAAAAACCGTTAGCAACAATTTCGTCGATAAACTCGGGGACAGGTTTCACTACGACGGCCCGTTGCCACGTGTCATAGTAATCAGCGTTGATTGCACCGTAGCTCCAGCGTAACTTAGTGGAATGCAAGTACGGCTTTACGAGTTCGAAGTCTTGCGTGATTCGGTGAAGTGGTCCATTCTCGGGAAACGTCATGTACGGCAACTGAAAAACCATTGCGCCATTCGGCAACGATGACTCAATGCGACTTACGAACTCTGCGTCGCTTCGATACTCGACCTCGATCTTCTTGTATTCCGGGATAAAGAAGAAAGTTGTCGTTGTTTGATCGAGAACGCCAATAACTGTCAAAACGGACACTAACACCGCTCCTAATATATGTTTCTTGTGTCGTTCGAGCCATTTGTAGCCACGATCGACAAGAAACATAGCTGCCAGCAGCGAAAAGAAAGCGATAAAAGCAGAGATTCTGTTCGGCGCTCTGATCTGCGGTGATATCAGCAATGAGAACAACGCCGCGAATCCGCCAATCGTGCCGTACAATAAGCCAAAAATGTTCAGCCAGCTAACATGATCTAAAAGGGGAGATGCTGGCTTCTGATAAAAAAGTCGGACGAGTAACCATAAAAACCCAATCGCGCCAATAAAACCCAACGACGACGTGTCGTTCTCATTAGTTAACGGACCGGCATTGTATCGAGCCCGCAAAGCAGCTAAGCGAGGTATTCTGTGGCCGCCGATCGGCAGCAGTAGTTGTCCGACTTTAAGGCCCATCACCTCGGCGTCCGCCACACTGCGTGCACCGATTGAAGCTTTGCCGTGAGTTCGCTGATAAAGCAAAAGTGGCGTCATGCTGATCAGGACCGCACCGGAAATCACGGCCATTAAAACCAACGCCGAGAGCAGCTGGTGAATTCTCCTCGTCTGTAGCGAACCGATTACGCCCGCTAATAAGAGAAAGAAGCAGGAAAAAAACGGATAGTAGATTCCACAACCGCCGACGAGAATGCATACCGCGAGAGCGAAGATTGTTTTGAAACCAAAATGGAGCTTTGGCCAACGTCCCCTCGCCCGCGGTCGAAACATATTCAAATCGCCGGCCAGCACCCATAGCACGACCAGAACCATCAACGGCAGGAGATAGTAACTGGCCATATGAAGGTGGTAGCTGCGAAAGAAGTGATACGGCAGAAACGTATACAGCAAGGAGCCGGCAAGAGCCGCGGGGTACGAGAAGTTGAGTTTCCTAAAAACATATAGCGACGTGACCGTGGTTAAAGGAAACGTGAGGAGGTAGAACAGATTTAATGTCAGTGCGTAATTGCCGGTGATAAGCGAAATCGCTTTGATGATCAGAAACTGCGTGTTGTCCATTGCCGGAAACGCGCCGAAATTCAAACCTGCGGGTGCGCCGAGCGAAGGATTGAACCACCACCAGCCGTGCTCAATAGTTCCTTTAATGGCAAGGCTCGTCCAGACAGCGTCGCCAAAATACGTGAACGGTACCCGCAAATCACCCTGCCACAACCGCATTACCCAGATAAGCATCAACAGGCAGAGGAGAACTGCGAGCGCGTACTCTCCTCCGATCCTTAAAGTACTCCTCAGTATTGGTCTCATTGAACAGACTGGTTCCCGGCGGTAATCAACGCGCTGCCTTGCGAATGCCAGGTATAATCATCTCGACAACATGCTCTGCGCTTTAGAGGCTTAGTTTCACGTGTAGGTATGAATCACTCATTCTCGCGTCAGACATTCAAATCGGCGCTTCTAGTTATTATTACATCCACCTTTCTAATTGTAGATGTTCAGTCTCAAAGTAGAGTGCCTCAGTTCAAAGATTACCCCGTCACTGAATCTTTCATGGGAAAAACAGCTCCGGCAGTTCTCACGCGCGATGACCGAATGTTTCGAACGCGCT
>JAICQI010000902.1 GCA_025937955.1 Pyrinomonadaceae bacterium | reverse complement strand
GAGACCTTTGTTGCGCCGGTCCTGCGCGCCGCGAATCACGTAGTAACCGCCACCCGCGATCGGATGATCGGGCAGAATCAATCTCTCCAAAGCTTCGAGGTAGATCGGAAGTTGTAAACTTCGTCCGGAAGTGATGTCGCTGCGACTGGCTCCGGTTGAGAGTTTGTAATCGTAAGCGACAACTGTGTCGTCGCGCGCAACGTCGACGCGATCGATCTGCCCACTGATCTTGATCGACTCTTCCCCGACAAACGTTTTGCGAGTCAACTCCAGTGGTTCCTCTTTCGAATCCGGGTCCTTCGCCGCGGATCTCATCCCACCGAACGCGACTTCGAAATAAGTGGGCAGCACCTGCTGGCCTTCAGCTGCTTCCTGCACTTCCAACTCGTACAACAGCACCTGGTCCAGGAGGATCTTGCGAATCTCGCGATCGATCTTCCAGATCTGTCTGTTCAGCGGCGGCACCACGCGCTCGTGTTCGTCAAACACGTCGTCGGCAATGTTGGCGAGCTCTTTTTGAAGCTTCTTGCGATCCAGCTTGTGCAGCGGCTCGCGACGATGACGCTCGAAGAAGCGTCGCAGAATATCGTGCAAAAGTTTTCCGGCGTCGATCGCCTGTAAGTCGAGCGCCGCTTCGCCACGCGGTTCGAGTCGAAGGACTCTTTGCGCAAAGAAGCGATACGGGCAGTTGCCGTAGACGCTGAGACCACTGGCGCTGTGAACGAAGTCGGAGCCAAACCGCAGCTTCAGCAGGTTCCCGAGATCGGGATCTGTTATCACTCCATCGTACGGACCAAAATCCGGTCCGGCACGTTCGCGCTCGATCTTGATCCGTGTTAAAGCAGCTTCGCTGAGAAAACCGTCGTTGCGTGCGAGCGTCAGCAGTCGCGTGATGCGCGGTTGCGGCAACAGGCTCGACTTTTGACCGCGATGCAGATGCCGCTCCTGCTGTCGCACGAGTCCGATTTTCATTTCAGTCGTGCTGGAAGCGTCTTCGAGATTCTTGCCGTCGTAATCGCGCCGGATGGTTTCAGTTTCAACTCTGAGCGGCGCGATCGCACGTCGGAGCTCGTCGATGTAGTAAGAAGCGACGGTCTCGGAATCGTCGCCGAGTAAAAGCGGTCGAGTAAGAAACAAACGCTCCGTCGCGCGGCAAGCGACCTGATAAAAATAGTGCTCTTCCTTCAGCAGCGTATTCGGCGAGATGTCTTCGAGGGTCAGGCCATATTCTCTGAGACGGTCGCGCTCTTCGTGCGGATAGATCCAATCGCGCGACGCGGTCAAAGGAAAACCACCTTCGATCAATCCGGCGACGAAGACCGCGCGAAATCGCAGGCCGCGCACGTCGGTCGCTTCGAGCACGCGCAAGCCATTTCGATCCGCCGCGCCAAAGATCTGCGACTGCGCGGCGAGCGAGCGACGCACCTCCTGTAGGAACGTCGAGAGACGCGTGCCGGCAGGAGACTTTGCGGTGAGCTCGATGCTCTTGATCGCTGCTACGAAGGCGCGTCGCAGACCCTCGAGCGCGTTGAAGTTGAGCATTACCTGCGGCAGTTGCTGTTCGTCAGTCGCCTTGTGCGCGGGCTCGGCGATCTGTTCGCGAAATCCGAAGCGATCGAGCAGTCGCATCAACTCCGTGCGCAACGCAGCCGGCTTGCCTTCGCGAGGCACCGCGTGAAGTAATTCGGAAAAGCGACGGATGACGAGCGCGGTCCACGCCAGGGCCGCCGGATGAACGTCACGTGACGGACGTCGCTTCTTCTCGACGCCTTTGTCTTCGAGCTTGACGATTTCAGCGTTCTCAACGTTGTCGGCGATGTCCGTGTCGCGATCGTGCGCGCCCGGATCGATGCTCAGGAGCTCTTTGGTGGCGGGGGCGCCGGGAAGTTCGGTGAACAGTTTGTGAGCACGCGCCAGCCACGCACTCACGTTCAGATCGCTGCCCACGTAAGCAAACGCATTCTCGAGCGAATCAGCATCCCAGAAGCCGATGCGATAGCGATTTTTCGAGCGCGCGATCGCTTCCGGCGTGTGCACGTGCAAGTCGGCTCGCAACAAGTCGAGATGCTCTTCGTCAAAACGCGTCGATAGCGTGTGCATCTCCGCATCGCTCAAACGAAAATATTCTGACTTGATCAAGTCCGCGATTTCGGCGATCCGGGTTGTGTGCGCTTCTTCGGAGGAGAGTCCTTCGAGAAGCATTAGCAGTTTTAAGGCGGCGCGGTTAGCCGGAACGTCGCCCGCGTCGATGCGCAACTCAAGGTTGCATGGCAGCGACTCTTCCAGCATCACGCGCGTGATTACCGAGCCATACGCAGCACGCTCGCGAACGACGAGCGCGATGTC
>JAICQI010000535.1 GCA_025937955.1 Pyrinomonadaceae bacterium | reverse complement strand
TGTTCAATGCATCTCCACGGAGTTTGTGACCTTACTGCAGAGTGCGCTCGAGCAAGCGGAAAAACCCATCATAAGGCTGGAGGTTTTGACGTCACTGGAACGCCGGCAATGTTTGATCGAGTGGAATGCAACGGCGGTGGAGTTCGAGACGGCTGACAGTATTAAAGATCTGTTTGAGGAGCAGGCCAGGCAAACACCGGACGCGACCGCGGTCGCGTATAGAGATCAACAGATGAGCTATGCCGCGCTCAACGCGCGTGCGAATCAGTTAGCACGCTACCTTCAGTCGCTCGGGGTGGGACCGGAGGTGCTGGTTGGTATTTACATGGAACGCTCTCTAGAGATGTTGGTCGGTCTTCTGGGAATACTTAAGGCTGGCGGCGCGTATCTCCCGCTCGACCCAAGCTCTCCGGCGCAGCGTTTGGCCTTTATGTTGGACAATGCGTGCGTTCCGGTGTTGCTGACGCAGTGGTCGCTGGTGTCTGGACTGCACCAAAGCGAAAGGCGGGTCATTTGTCTCGACGTCGAGTCGGAAGTAATCGACGCACAAAGCGGTAGTGACATCGACATCAAGGTGAGCGCAGACAATCTCGCTTATGCGATTTATACCTCCGGTTCGACTGGTGGACCAAAGGGCGTGATGATCGAGCAGCGTTCCGTACTCAACCTTAGCGCGGCGCTGCATCGGGCCATCTACAGTCATCATCCTGGTCGTCTGAGTGTGAGCGTCAATGCCCCACTAATCTTCGACGCTTCGGTCAAGCAAATCGTACAGTTACTTCACGGTAATACGCTCTGCATCATCCCCGATGAGGTGCGATTCGACACACGCGCACTTCTCAACTATGTCGCGGATCAAAATATAGACGTGCTTGATTGTACGCCTTCGCAGTTGCGATCGTTGCTCGAAGTGCGACGGGCGGGAACGCCGCACGGGTTTCCCCCCGTAGTGTTGGTGGGCGGAGAGGCCATCGACACAAAATTATGGCGGCAGATGGCGGACGAGAGGAATACTATCTTCTACAACGTCTATGGCCCGACCGAGTGCACTGTCGACACGACTGCCTGCCGTGTGCAAAAGGAATTAGAAGCGCCGGCAATCGGTAAGCCGCTTGCGAACGTGCAGGCATACATCCTGGATACGCAGATGCAGCCGGTTCCAATGGGTGTTGCCGGTGACCTCTACATCGGCGGGGCGGGGCTGGCGCGCGGTTATCTCAACCGGCCTGAACTCACAGCCGAAAAATTCCTTGCTGATCCTTTCGCGAATGTACGAGGTGCGCGCCTTTACAAGAGCGGAGACCGAGTGCGCCGTCTCTCAAGCGGTGATATTGAGTTTCTCGGACGAATTGACAATCAGATCAAAGTGAGAGGCCACCGTGTCGAGTTGGAGGAAATTGAAGCGGTGCTGAACGAGCACCCGGCTGTGCTCGAGTCCGGCGTAGTGATACATAGCGAAGGGGAAAAGATTGCGCGACTGGCTGCCTACGTCGTCCCGAAACGCAAGCGGGCGCCGAGCCTGGAGGGACATGATCATTACGCGCTGTCTGACAATCTGATCATCGCCCACTTGAACAGGAATGAGACGGAGTACCTCTACGACGAAATCTTTATTAAGAAAACTTACCTGCGCCACGGTGTCAGGCTACCGTCTGATGCCTGTGTTTTCGATGTCGGTGCAAATATCGGAATGTTCGCATTGTTTGTGGCGCGAAATTATCCTGATGCACGCATCTACGCCTTTGAACCAATCAAAGCCATTTTTGACTGCCTCCATTTGAACGCTGAACTTTACGGTCAGGATGTCAAAGCCTTCGCTCACGGCCTATCGGATGTCGAAAAGAGAGAAATCTTCAGCTATTACCCCCGCTACACAATGGTGAGTGTGCAGCGTTCTTACGCGAACCCTACAGGCGATAAAGAAGTGATCAGGAGGTTTCTTGAAAACCGGCGGCAGAACGGATTGATGGGAGCAGAAACTCTTCTCGCAAACACTGACGAACTGCTGGCTGATCGATTTGACGAGGAACTTGCAGAGTGTCGTTTGCGGCGGTTGTCAGACGTGATCAGGGAACAGGACGTGGGCCGAATTGACCTGTTGAAAATCGATGTCCAGCGTGCCGAGGTGGATGTGCTGCGAGGGATCGCCGAGGACGACTGGATAAAGATCAAGCAGGTGGTGATGGAGGTGCATGACGAAAGTGGCTGGGCAAATGAAGGGCGTGTGAAAGAGATAAGCTGCATGTTGGAGGCGCGCGGATTTCGAGTCGTGGCGGAGCAGGATGAGCTGCTGAGACAGACAGACCGTTGGAATTTATACGCGATAGCCAAAGATTACGCGCAAGACAATCAGGCACGATCGGTGGCGAAAACAAATTGGCATGAAGATAAGGACAAAAAGTTTCCGCCTCTGGTGATCGACGAGTTGCGCCGTTATTTGAAGAAGAGGCTGCCGGAGTACATGTTGCCGTCAGCCTACTCAGTCCTGAGAACCTTACCTCGAACGCGTCGCGGCAAGATAGATCGCGCAGCCTTATCAGCGTTAAAAGATTCGCTTCGCACCGAGTCGAATTATGTTGCGCCGCAGAACGAGGTCGAGCGAACCATCGCTTCTATCTGGCAGGAAGTTCTGAAGGTGAGAAACGTCAGTGTTGAAGAAGCGTTCTTCGACGCGGGGGGCAACTCACTGCTTCTGGTAGAGATTTGCAGCCGCATCAGCGCAGCGTTAGGGCGCGAGGTTCGACTGATCGAAGTGTTCAAATATCCCACCATCAGGGCACTGGCCCGATATTTAAATGAGGAGCAGGCGGAGAACGACACGTTCGCCAGAATCCATGACCGGGCAAGGCTACGCGAAGCGGCCTTGAGCCGGCACACACAAGCGAGGCAGGAGAGGATCAGCCGTCATGTCTAACCCGAACATAGATGAGGGCGTGAATGACATCGCTGTTATCGGTCTGGAGGGACGTTTCCCCGGAGCGAGAAATGTTGATGAGTTTTGGAAGAACTTGCGCGACGGAGTTCATTCCATCTCTTTCTTCAAGCCTGAGGAGATGGAGTTTGCGTTGGGCACCAGTGCCGATCTTAACAATCGGAACTACGTAAGAGCGGGAGGCGTGCTCGATGACGTTGAATCTTTTGATGCCCGGTTTTTCGACTTTACGCCCCGAGAGGCTGAAGTCATGGACCCCCAACATCGGATCTTCCTGGAATGTGCATGGACCGCTTTAGAAAGCGCCGGTTACGATCCTGAAACTTACGCCGGTCGCATTGGCGTCTACGCCGGCGCCGGAATGAACACCTATCTATTCAACGTCCTTTCCCACCGCGAACGCTTTGAACTCGTCAGCTTCTTCGAGATGCTCATCGGTAACGAAGCTGATCACCTTCCGACGAAGGTCTCCTACAACCTGAATTTGAAAGGGCCGAGCATTAATTGCCAGACAGCTTGTTCTACTTCCCTCGTCGCCGTGAGCATGGCGTGCCAGGGCTTGCTCGACTTTCATTGCGACATGGCTCTGGCGGGTGGCGTTTCGATCAAGGTGCCGCAAAAAGAGGGCTATCTCTACGAAGACGGTGGAATCAATTCTCCCGATGGATATTGCAGGGCTTTTGATGCCGCCGCGCAGGGAACTGTAGGTGGCAACGGTGTCGGACTCGTGGTGCTCAAGCGACTGTCCGATGCCCTGCTCGACGGCGACTGCATTCAAGCGGTGATAAAAGGATTCGCCATAAACAACGACGGCTCTGAGAAGGTTGGCTACACGGCTCCGGGCGTCAACGGACAGGCGGAAGTCATTGCGGAGGCTCTTGCAGTGGCGCACGTCCCGCCGGAAACCATTTCCTATGTTGAGGCGCATGGAACCGGAACTGCTTTGGGTGATTCCGTCGAGATCGCAGCGTTGACTAAAGCCTTTCGCGCCGGTACTGACAAGCGAGGCTTTTGCGCCCTCGGTTCGGTGAAGACAAACGTCGGGCATTTGAATACGGCCGCCGGCGTTACGGGTCTCATCAAGACGGTATTGGCGTTAAAGAACAAAGCCCTGCCACCCACCCTGCATTTTCATAAGCCTAATCCAAAGATCGATTTTGGTGCGAGCCCCTTCTACGTCAATGGTGAGTTGAGACATTGGACCAGGAACGGAACACCGAGACGCGCCGGGGTTAGCTCCTTCGGCATCGGTGGAACTAATACTCACGTGATCGTCGAGGAGGCACCCTGTCGGGAGTCATCGCCAACCAGCAGGTCGAGTCATCTACTGCTCTTGTCGGCCAAAACAGAGTCCGCATTGGAAAAGGCAACCACCAACCTCGCTGAGTTTCTGCGGCAGCACGACGACATCAACCTCGCTGATGTCGCCTATACCTTGCAGGTGGGCCGCAGGGCTTTTAACCACCGTCGCGCGCTTGTGTGCCGTGATGCGCCAGATACGGTGGCGGCACTGGAAGAACGACATGCACAACGTGTGTGCACGGGACGCAAGGCGCAATCGGATCGTTCGATTGCCATGATGTTCTCAGGGCAAGGCACACAGTACGCAAACATGGGACGGGAGCTTTATTGCGTCGAACCCTCTTTTCGTGAGCAAGTTGATCTTTGTGCGGAAATTCTTGCGCCGTATTTGAAATACGATCTGCGCAAAGTGCTCTATCCAGCGGCGGGGGAACCGGCCGCAGACTTACCTGACCTGAGCCAGACTTGCGCGGCGCAGCCGGCACTATTCGTCACCGAAT
>JAICQI010000468.1 GCA_025937955.1 Pyrinomonadaceae bacterium | reverse complement strand
GTACTGACCCGATCCAAGTGCGTCTCATGACTCTGAGGCAAAGCACACGAGATCACAAGGTACTCTTCCACGGCGTGGGTTCGCTTCTCTGCACGCCGAGCCGCTCCGCGACAAGATCCACTCATTCGAGCAGGCGCTTACGCTCAATCGGAATCTCCGCAAACAGGTCGTTCAGATTACTGAGGCCGGCGGCTTCGATCAAACGTTTTTCATTGCATACCCACCGACTGTAGGGACGGAGCTGCCGGCGTTAACAATATGAAAGCGACTGAAGGTTCGTCCGGCAAATCTACCTTGCTCTACCGGCAATGCCTCGACCCACGGCTGGCGCTCGGTTGTGCCAAATGTCATAGCTGAAAATCTCCCCAAAGGTGTGGTTAGGGCACATTCGGCAGGTGATAAGTGACATCCTCGCCCTTGATCGATATGTATCCTTGCCTTACCAGGGCTTGTGTCAGACCTAACAGCTCCTCCTGCTTCAGTGACTTCAAGAATAGAGCGTTAATCGTGTTCTTGAGTGTCTTGACCTTCCGTGGCCGGCCCACTCTTCTCGATGCGAGGTTCTTGACTACTGCATCCACTCTCTCTTCCACGCTCTTCGCGTTTATCACTTTGAGCAAAGGCACGTCCGCAAAGCTCGACGATCGATTCGCGAGAATACCTTTCGATCTCAAGTGTTTTATCAGTGGATCAAAGCCTGAATCTTTGGAAATGATGTGAAAGTAGGCACCTGGCTCGATCTTCGATAACTCGCCAATAGTAAAAGCGATGTGGAGATCCAAGGCGTTTGAGCCACTCCCGGAAATTTGAACATACTCCGCATTTCCACCAAGCGACTGAAGTGCACGCGCAAACTCAACCGGCACCTTTGTCTGGCGTGCACCTACGAAGACAATCACTTTGAATGCGTGGCCGTTCAAAGAAACGAGACTCTTCGGCTGCACATTCTCATAATCGACGAGCAAGTAGTTAGTCTTCATTCGTTGTTAGCTCGCGCCTTGAATGTCTGATCCTGACAAGTTAACGAAAGCAGACCGGCTAACGCTATTAGGATAGTAAGCAGGAATTTCAACAGAGACGCTTTGTTAATCATGAGCTCGAATCTGAGCGAAAGACAGCATACAAAAGCAGACTGCCAGCCACAGCAAGATTTAAAGAGTCGGCTCCGCCCACCATCGGGATGCGAACTATCTGTTGGCAAAGTGACCGTTGCTCGTCCGTCAGCCCTGAACGTTCGTGGCCCAACATCAAGGCAGTTGGCCGGGCATATCGGACTCTATCATACTCAACCAGTCCATCCGGTGATGCTCCAATAACAGTGAGACGGTGCGTCTTTATCCAATTACGGAAGCGCTCCACATTTGTTCGCACGAGTTTTTGCTTAAAGAGAGCGCCCATCGTCGACCGCACCACAACAGGCTCATATGGATCTATCTGTTGGCCCAGTAGGATAAATCCAGCCGCCCCGATCGCAGCCGAGGTTCGTACCAGTGTCCCCAAATTACCGAGCGACTGAACCTGACTCAAGACGGTCCAGCAGGAGAATTGATCAGGTTGAATCTGCTCGAGTGTTTGAATTCGCTGATGAAGAATGGCGGCGACACCTGAAGCACGTTCAGCGCGGGAAATGCTCCGAAACTCTTCCGGTGAAACGCGGGCAAAGGGAACACCGGCACGCTTCAACTGACGGACGAATTTTCTCGCGAGGGGTGCAGTCAGTAGTCTTTCACTATAAAGCAACGTCTCGAAGGAACATCCATGATCAATAGCTGTTACGAAGTTGCGAACGCCTTCAATGAAGAACCGGCGATGCTGGTCGCGATAGCGGCGATCGCTTTGAAGTTTGCGAATTCGAGTAAGGGTGGGAGCAGCGTCTAGTTGCCGATAATCGGCTCGATATTCATCTTTCATCCTCCTTAAGTTGAGCCGACTGGCTGAAGTAAAGTAGTTGTGAATTCATGATAGGTTGCTGGAAGATACCGACATCAGGGGAAGAGCTTATGAACCTTTTTAGTAATTGCATCTCGATCTAACATGTCGATGCAGACAATTCGTTCGTCAAGGATGTCTAAAACAGTTAGACCATCTGTATTGAGAAGGATATTCCGAAGGTCGCCGCGCCACGCGCCGTCCGGCTTCGGGGCAGTGTAAATGGTTGCACAGGATCGATCGCCGCAGCGACAACGATCGACAATCTCCAGGAACTGAACCTGTTCGGCAAGTGCTGTTTCGTTTTCGGCGCGCAAAAGCGCTTCCAGTTCGGTCACCAAATCCGGCAAGCATTCACGGAGAGTCAGAGTCATTGACTTATGGTTCATGGGACAAAGGATAAATCGTGATAACAATACTTGCCCCAATTGCTGCGACTCGTTGAACTGTGGAGGCTCTAATCTCCGAACGGAAGTTTCTCGGAGTTGTACCACTTTCGTAGCCAACATCCATAACGCGGGAGCAGCAACCGTCCCAAACCTAGCGCGCTTCTTTCGTTAATTCTTCCACAAGCAAACAAAAATGATTAATGATGTCGTCAGCTTCCGCAGGGTTGGGAGCTTCAAAGGACGCATGTTGGTAACCACGCATTTCCCCACAGTGAAGAACAATTACATCTTCACCAAACTCCTCCACGATTTTAGACAGATCACTTTTCGATTCGATTTCGAGATCCACATTCAGATATCGGACGTGCATAAGCAAATAACTATCCTATTCTTCGCATTCGCGTCCCTCGGGTTATGTCTCCGCGCTTCTTAGCGCGTTTTCGATCCGTCGGTCCGGTATGAGCCACAGTAACGCAACGACTACATACAGACCCAACGAGATCCATTTCCACCAGAAGGCTAAAAGAATAGCAGCGGCATACAGCACCGCCGACAGCTTGCCTTTCCAATCGCCGCGGACAGCCTTTTGAAGAATTGAGTTAGGCCCCTGCGACGCAATGATCAGTTGTTGCAATATCACGTATGCGATCGCAGCCATCATAAGTACCGCACCATAGAGCGCTGATGGTGCAGACGCGAAGTGATTCTCACCCATCCACCCTGTCGCGAAAGGTATGAGAGACAGCCAGAACAAGAGATGCAGATTCGCCCACAGCATCGGCCCCGTGACTGTTTGAACCGTATGAAGCATGTGATGGTGGTTATTCCAATAAATGCCAAGATAGACGAAGCTCAGAACGTAGCTGAGGAACACGGGAATCAAAGGCACCAGAATCTCGATACCCTCGCCGTGGGGCACCTTCAACTCCAACACCATGATGGTGATGATGATGGCGATCACGCCATCACTGAACGCTTCAAGCCTATTCTTTCCCATTATCTTGCCAGCCGAACTCGTCTTCGATGATGTCCGCTATCTTTATCATTTGCTTTGCGTCGTCACAGTTCGCGTACTCCGGGTTGTCGTACATGTAAGTTCTGTACGTTCTATCTTTACTTACCTCCACGACGTAACCCATGCCGTCAAGGATTCCAGCTCTGCATTGAATCTCCGATGCGTCGGGCAGGATAAGTATCCCGGCGCCCTCAAGTCGTGCCCACGCGCCTTCCCACCCGGAATGAGGTGCGCTGAGTATCTCGCGTTTTTCAATTTTCTGACCTGTTAGGATTCCTCGCAGGTGTATCGCAGACCATCGTCCTGCTGTCCGCCTCACTATGAGCGCACGACTCTGTTGTTGGCCAAGAACCCAGACGCGGACTTCTAAGTCATCACCAGGCAAGGCGGCGGCTCTTAGATTCGGCAGTTCTGCCTCATGCGTAATCTCATTTAGGGATTTAGTTTCTAACCCTGTTAACTCAAACCAAATATGCACCCAGCGGAGGTCAGGTATCGAGACACGAAACTCCTGTTTAGGTGAAAGGTGGAGTAACCACGGGCTCGCAAAGATGCCGATTAGGAATGTAAAGGTAGCAATGAGGAGGCGAGTCGAAAGTTTGCGAATCATCATTTTTACTATTCCAGTGCACGAATTGCACGTTCAAGATTGGTTCGAGCGGCCGATTCATAACGCTGCCGGAACGGTTCGGTAGCATATATCGACTCTCGAGCCAGAAAGCCGCGCAGTATCTCAGTCCGTTTTCGACGATACAAGAACGAGGGAACCCACTTGTATTCCTCACGCACCGAACGCTCAAACTGATCATAGACCAGTTCGTCTTGCCCGAGAATTGAAAGATCAATGTCAACTACAAGACGCGCATCATCGTCGACCGGCTTTCCTTTGTGAGCAGTCGCGAGAATGTGAGAGTAGACACGATCACAGCTCGAAGAAGATACGCCCGACGACGCCAAAAATCGCGAGGCCATTTCCGCACTTTGCAGCTCATTGTTTGATGCCCGGGTATCGTAGATTACATCATGGAACCACAAGGCAGCTTCGACCTCTGCTCCGGACCGCGCGAGAGAACGAACTAAGTCAAACTCGTCCAGGCAAGCGTCAATGTGTGCAGCCGTGTGATAGTGCCTATGGGTTTCTCCGTAAGCTTCTATAATTCGTTCAAACATCTCGGGATGGTCGGCAACACCGAAGCTACTCATTAGTGCTGTCCATCTCTGAAGGTTCATTGACTAGAAGAATGACGCTCAACAACTGATTCAATCAATTCCTCAAACTTCCTCTTCGCCTTAACACTCATCTTTTCATCATACATCCACCAAATGTCGCGATCTTGTTTAGCCTCATCTTGTCTTTCTATCACATGATTATCCGCGCTCAGCCTTGCCGGCTCACCATTGCGTCAATCCAGATGGGGGCAAAGGGTGACGTGCAACCTTTCGACACGGGATAGTCGCGATAGATTCCCAATCGTTCACCAACGGCGATGGCGCGCTTGCGGAGCTTCGGGTTATGGATGCCGATTTCCGCGAGCGCCGTGTTCATGGTCCACTGCACCACTGGATCGGCAACCGGCATCTCATCTTCGATCCGGGCCAGCAACGCTGGCAGATCCAGTCCATCGGGATTTTTTACCACGCGTCCGGCAGTGAGGGCCCATCCGCCGCGTGCAGCCCACCGGTCCTTGGCGGACATCCACCCCTGACGCAGCGTCTCCTTCTCGGGATGCTGTCTGACGACGTAGGACATGAGCCAGTCGGCCACATGGGAGAACGCGGCGGAACGCACCAGTCGATCGACGTCTTTTGCCGACAGGTCCTTCGGCTTCATCAGGAGAATTGCGAGCAGCTGCGCGTCG
>JAICQI010000284.1 GCA_025937955.1 Pyrinomonadaceae bacterium | reverse complement strand
GAGTTGTTTCGCCCCGGCAACATCTTTTCGTTTTAAATAACAAAGACCAAGCGTGTACTCGGCGTCGTAATCGCCGGGAGCGAGTCGCAACGTTTCCTGGAGCTCGCTCGAGGCTTTCTCAAACTCACCCATCATGAAGTAAGTCTTGCCGAGCATGTGATGCGCAATCGCGTTCTTTGCATCGGCCGCGATCACTCGTTGCAATGGTTCGATGCCTTTTGCGTACTGGCCGGCGTGAAAGTAAGCAATCGCGAGCTCCACTAATCCGTCAGTCGAATTGGGCCGCATCGCGCGTCCAGATTCAAACGCAACGATCGACGCCTGATAATTATTCTGGGCTGAGTAGACCTTGCCGAGCCGTTCGTACGCTTCGCCGAGTATTACTTTGAACTCGGCTTCTGCGGCAGCGTAATTACCGGCGCGATGATAGGCGTTGGCCGCTTCGTAGTGCTTGCGAAAGAGATCGGCTTGCGGCGGAAAGGCGAAGATCGATAAATAGCCGCCAAAAAGCACAAAAAACACAGAACAGAACTTCTTACTAAAAACCTTGATCATGTTTATGTGGCTTATTGCGGCAAAGACAGACGAAGGCTGAGTGAAAATCACTCAGCACTTCGTCTGCCGTTAAAACGTTGGGGAGTATATCAGAAGGTAAATTTGATACCGAGTTGGATCTCGCGTGACTGCTGTGCCGTATTGAGCCGGCCGAACGTGTTATTTCGGATATCGAGATCAAACCCGACAAAGTTCGCGTGATTGAAAACGTTGAAGAACTCGGCACGGAACTGGATACCGTAACGTTCCTTGAATCTCCAGTTCTTTGCCATCGAGAAATCGATGTTCGTAATCGCTTTTCCTCGCACCGAGCCTTTGCCTAACGTTCCCAGTTGGCCGGGCGCCGGTCTGGCGAAAGCCGCGGGATTCAGGTGCTGTAGCGGATCGCCGTCGAGATAGAGTGGCGCACCGGTGTAATTTGGCCGCTGCCCGACGGCACTCGCGGTACCGATCGTATTGAAGCCCGTAGTGACATCGATCGGCGTAGCACCGAAGTACGACGCGATCGCGTTCACCTGCCAATCACCAAGAATGAACTCGGCTGGCCGGCCCCAACTCCGGAAGGACGGCAGGACGTAAACCATATTGCCTACAAACGTGTGCCTGCGATCGAGATCGGCGTCGCCCTTATCGGCAGCGAAGTTGAACGGATCGCTGGTGGTGTTGGTAAACGACGTTAGGGCGACATCTGAAATGGCGTGTCCCCAGGTGTATGCCGCCTGGAAGGCCAGGCGATTGGTGAAGCGACGATTGAGCCACAACTGCAACGCGTGGTAACTCGAATTACCATTAGATTCGTCAGTGTTGACATCTCCGATGCCTCTAAGCAACCGGTTATCGCGAACCAACACACCTGCGTCCGGAACGGTGTCAGTTCCCGCGAGCGGTATGCCCGCGTTAGCTCGCGCTATTTGCAATCGAGCGGAACGATTGGTGCCATCGCACGCTGATCCTACACAAGCTTTATCCGGAGCAACATCGTTACGGTTCACATTACGTCGCCAGATGTGCAGGCCGTGATTGCCGATGTAAGAACCTTCAAGGACCGTATCCTGGAAGAGCTGATGTGAAATGGTCAGGTTCCACTGGTAGCTCTCAGGTGGCCTGAAGCCCGGATCCACGGCAGCGAAGTTGGCATTCGCGGCTACGCCGGCCACGTTGGTACGCAGCCCCGGGTTGATCGTGTCGAGACTTCGGCAGGTCGGACAGTTAGCGAGGGTTGTGCCTGCGCCATTCCAACCTGAACCGGCGGTGACGGCGGTGGTCCATGGTGGATTACCCGTCAGACGAAGAAGATCTTCAATCACGTTCGACCGGCTCATATAGCGGCCGAATCCTGCTCTGACTGCCGTCTTACCAGTTCCGAAAACGTCCCATGCTACGCCAACGCGCGGCTGCCATCCGTTCTTGTAGGTGTTGACCAGCGAGCGACCCAATCCCGACTGGATACCTTCTTCAGCGGTGACCAGGCCGGTATTGAAGTCGGTGCCGTTGTAGAGACTCGGGATGAAGTTCGAAATGCGATTCTCAGCTTCCCACGCCGGTGTAAATACCGAGTAACGCAAGCCGTACGTGAGTGTGACACGTGGGTGCAGCTTCCACGTGTCGTTTGCATAGAACTCGAAGTCGCGCCAACGTCCATCGGCAACGTCGGTATTCTCGATCTCGGCGTAATTAACGAGCACTGTATCCCTCAGCAACAGGTCGGCGATACAGTTGCCGGTTTGTAAACCGCATCCCTGGATAGTGGCCTGCTGGTTACCGCCACCACCACCGACGCTTGGTTCGTCTTTGAAGTTGTGACTGAAGAGACCGCCGAATTTCAGGTCGTGTGATCCCTTCACGAGCGAGAAATCATCTTTCCAGATATACAGGTCTTCGCGATTGGCCCACGGCGCCTGGTGCCAGATGTTGGCGTAACCATCGACGCCCCAGAACAGTGACGGTATAGCGCCACCAATATCGTCCGGATTTTTCGGGAAGACCGTTGGAATCGCAGCGGCGATCTCATCCTGGAGTGCCTGGCTCGAAGGCGAGGTGGTGATGATAATGTCGTTGCCAGCGATAGAAAACTGAAATTCGTTGACGGCTTTCGACGTGATGGTGTTCGTCAACTTAACCGCAAAGCTGTGGCTTGGTTGACTCCAGTCGGAGGCAATGGTCGGGTACGGAGCATCTCCCCAGAAATTACCCGAAGCCCCAAGATGGGTCCAGTTCTCATTGATATAGCGCACCATCAGATTCGTTCTGTCGTTGATGGTTATGTCACCGCGGATGAGATCCTGGCGCGTATCGATCGGCTGAACCACCGACGTGGCCCAATCACCAACGCCAGGGCCAGTCGGGTTCGGGAAAAGCTTCATCAGCGCCAGTCCACCCGGGCTCAACGGGCCTGGAACGCGATTGCCGGGGAAAGGATCACAAACTTCCACCGTGCGATTCGGATCGGCCGGGGTTGGAGCCGGCACTTGCCTGCACGAGCCAGGGATGTGCGGCAGAGCTCCCGTCAGTGGCCCACTGAAATCACCCGTTTTCTCAGCCGCCGTTGGCACCTTCGCCGAAAGCACCTGACCGCGTCGCTCACGGCGCCACTCCTCCGACCAGAAGAAGAAAATTCTGTTCTTGACTATTGGACCACTGAAGTTACCGCCGAAATTGTTGTACTCCAACTCCGGCTTTGGCTGACCAGATCGGTTCAGGAAGAAGTTGTTGGCATTGAGTGCATCGTTTCGGAAAAACTCAAAGAGACCGCCGTGAAACTCGTTGCTGCCGCCTTTCGTGATCAGGTTGACTACCGCGCCCTGTGCTTGCCCGAACTCGGCACTGAAACTATTACGCTCGACGCGAAACTCCTGAATGGAATCGATTGATGGAAACACGAGCAACGTGCGGTTCGATCCGACGTCCATGTTGTTGACGCCATCAACGGTCCACAGATTGGAGTTTGACTGGTTGCCGTTGACAGACATGTCAACGCCGGAATTGAGTCCGGTTCCGCGAGTCGCAAAGGCGCCCCCCGCGCCGGCTTGCGTGACTGGCGAAACACCGGGAACCATCAAAGCGAGTTGCGCATAGTTGCGACCATTCAAAGGCAGCTCGGTCACCTGCTTCTCGGTGATCAGACTACTGACTTCACCGCTGCGCAGTTCAACCGGAGCCGACTCGCTGGTGACGGTCACCGTCTCCGTCACCTGACCCACTTGCAGATCGAGGTTCACGGTTTTGTTTTCGTTAACGTGAAGCTCGACGCCGGTAGTGACGGTCTTCTTAAATCCCGTCGGAGAAGTGCTGACGCTGTAAGTGCCGGCAGGCAAGCTGGTGGCGTTGTAGAAGCCGTCTTCGGTCGCGGAGACCGTGCGCGACACGCCGGTCTTCTCGTCCGTGATCGTGACTTCCGCTTTGGGCACCGCGGCTCCTTGCGGGTCTCTCACCGTGCCGGTGATATTCCCCGTAGTGCTCGACTGAGCGTGTACCCCGACAAGCAGCCCAATGCTTAGCAGGAGTAATGACGCCCGCACCCAAGACCTGATCGACATACAACACCTCCTCAGTGTTTCCCGTACCGGAATCAAGAAGCTATTCAGTTGCTCGCGTACCCTTTGAGAGTAAATCTTTAGCTAAATTTTCTTCTGAGTTGTTACTTTGTTGCAGTTGTTGTCAAAAGCATTTAATACCAAACCCATTTCTTGTCAAGGATTTTTTATTTCCACTTCTTGCTGCGGCGCAAAAACGCTCAATTTACGGGGGCTTTGTCCACGCCCCCGGCAAAAGCTATCCAAGACTTTGTTTTCGCACTCTACAAAAGTGGGCAAAATTAAGTAACGGGGATTGAGGCAAACTTACTTGCCAGGACGAGGCTCAGAGCGCCCATCAGGGTAGGCTCCGGACCCAGGGTTGAGGCGATGATTTGAGTGGAAGGCAGACCGCGACAGATCGTCGCTTCGACGGTCTTTTGAATGTCAGTCGAGATCACTGGCCAGGCGCGCACGATCGGGCCGCCGACAATCACGGCCTGTGGGGCAAGACCCCGAATGAGGTTTGCGATACCGATTCCGAGATAGTGGCCAGTTTCTTTGAGCGCTGTACGTGCGGCGCCATCACTGCGCAACGCCATGTCGATCAAGTCGCCGAAGCTTGTCATCGATTTTCCATTTCGGCCGCTCGACAAGTCCTTGAAGCGCGCCAGCGCCGAACGTTCCGACGCAAACGCTTCCCAACACTCACGACTTCCGGATGCGCATGCCACCGGCGCGCCTTGTCCGATCGTCATGTGTCCGAACTCACCCGCAGCGCCATTCTCTCCGCGATAAACCTGGCCATCAAAAACTATCCCGGTGCCGACGCCCGTCTCTACCAGCACGAGAATAAAGTCGCGCACTTCCCTGATCTCGGGACGGCCGAACCACAACTCAGCCTGCGCGGCAGCGTTCGCGTCGTTGTCCATCGTCACCGGCAATCCCGTTGCTTCACTTATCTCGCTCGCGAGCGGCAGGTCGCGCCAGTTGAACGTCGGAATGAATAGCTCCTTGCCTTCCGGATCTACGAGACCGGGAAGACTGACGCCGATGCCTTCGATGGTGCCGTTGTTTCTTCTGATGAATCTCTGCGAGCAGTCGATAATCGCTTGAATCGTCTTGGCGGAGTTGGGATTAGTTTCAAACTGTTCCTGATCCAGGACTCGACCGGCAAGATCGCTGGTAGCGACGATCGTGCGCGTGGTTCCCAGGTCGACGCCAATCGCAACCGCATCCGCGGTGCGAAGTGATAAAAGCACGGGAGGTCGACCGCCGGTCGACTCGCCACTCACTTCCTCGATCAATCCATCGACTCGCAACTGCTCAACAATCAACGAAACTGTCGAACGTTGGAGCGCTGTTTCGTGAGCAATTTCGGCGCGCGAGATGGGTCCTCGTTCGCGAACGTAGTTCAAAACGATCTGACGATTGATATTGCGGATCGTGTTTGAACGAGCCACATTTGCTCTCTTTAGGTCGATTCGTCGCATATCGCCAAGCCGCCGGGCCGTCACCTTGGAGGGAAAGAAATTAGAAGCAGCAGGCCAGAATTCAAACCGGGTTATCGATAAGAATAATTATTACATAGCTCACAATCCGTCAACTCCCTTTGTAGATTAGCCGCAAAAAGGCACAAAAAACGCAAATGGTGCGCTATACTGGCGCACACAAAAGTGGGAGGTCTGCTATGACCGTAAGTAAATACGTATTGATCGCACTTCCCCTCTTCCTCTTCTCGCCGCCTTCTGTTTCTGCGCAATCTCCAGGCGGTCCGCCTCCAGTCAATAAAGTCAACGCCGAACGCATGCGTCAGCAGGACATGAGTCGCCGTGAGTACGACTTAAGAAATTTCGGGAATGAATCGACCGCGCCAAAAGATAAACGACAGGTTGAAGCATTGATGGCTCAGACGGAGGAGGACTTCAATCGCATCCTGACGCTTCACAATGAAATCGCGCGCGCGTTGACCTCGAAGGACGAGCTCAACTACGGATTTATTTCGGACGCCACAGCCGAGATCAAAAAACGCGCGAGCCGCGTGCAATCATCGTTGGCGTTGGGTTTGTCTGACGAACAAAAGGTCGAGCTCGAAAAGTCGGCAAAGGATGCGCCGATGAAAGATTCTTTGATCAAACTTTGTAATCAGATTAGAAGCTTTGTGACTAATCCATCGATCGAGAATCCGAACACGATCAACGCGGAACAGATGACCAAAGCGCGGCACGACCTCGAGAGCTTGATTCAACTCAGCGGCCGTATCAAGAAAGACGCGGACAAGATGCGCCACTGATGAACACGGATTTATGACGGATTTGATCTTGAGAAGACGATCGGTTCCTGAGTGGTTACCCCCTTGCCTTCCTGTACTACCACGAGCTGATTCGGTTTAATGTTGGGAATGGTTTCCTTCTGATTTCCGGGCCAGGTGATCTCGAGCGTGAGCGTGGTTCCTTCTTCCGGTTTGCCCAAGCCGAACGTCAACGGCAATTCCGACTGTGAACAGTAACTCGATCCCGTGCGGACCATGCTTGATACCGTTCGGCCCTTCGACGTTTTGACGACGACTTTCGCTCCGATGCCGTCGCGATTTGATCTGGCGCCGATCGTCTTCACGCGCAGCAGATCGTTCTGATTTGCGTTGTCGTTGCGCAGCAGGCGTGCTGGTCCATTGTTCGTGGTGATAAGCAGATCCAGATCGCCGTCGTTATCGAAGTCACCATAAGCCGCGCCGCGCCCGACGATCGCGCGATTCAATGCACGCCCGAGTTTGGCCGTCACTTCTTCAAACTTTTTCTTGCCCTTGTTGCGGAAGAGATGTGGTGGCTGCGCATACTTGACCGTCGGTTGCACCACGCTGATGTCGTCAGAAACGTGACCGTTAGCCGCGAAGATATCCAACAGGCCATCGAGATCGTAGTCAAAGAAGAAACACGCAAACGTCAGCGACTGAGCCGACATCTTTCCGATTCCAGACGCGGGTGCTTCGTCAGTAAACAAACCGGAACCATCATTGTGATACAGCGCGATGCTTTCGTTCGTGAAGTTGCCGATCACGACGCTCTGCTTGCCGGAGCCGTCGTAATCAGCGGCGTCGACGCCCATGCCCGCGCGCGCTGTGCCTGACTCACTGAAAGCAACGCCGGCGATCACTGCGTTATCAGTGAACGTGCCGTTACGGTTGTTGCGATAGAGTTTGTTGGGTTCGGTGTCGTTGGCGACGAAGAGATCCATCCAGCCGTCGCTGT
>JAICQI010000176.1 GCA_025937955.1 Pyrinomonadaceae bacterium | reverse complement strand
GAGCGCGATGTAAGTCAACGACAAATCCATCTCCCGCACTTCCGCGAGCTTCAATCCATACGTCTTTGAAAAACCCGGATAACCATCGGCGCGCGACATGAAGTCCTGGCCAAACCCGGCACGCCAGCTCGCTGTGTGCGGAGCAGCTTCAGAGATCGTTTTCAGGTTGAGCCGTCTGGCTTCCTCGCCGCGCACGAGGATCGCGAACGTGTTTTCGAAACCGAGCGGCGGGCTGACCTCGACGTTGAACTTGCTCGCATATTCCTGTTTCACCTGATCGTAAACCGCACGCGGATCGCCGGTGGGAGCGTGGCGAAGAATGGCCGTGTAGGAAGTTCCGGTGTATTCCGGATAGAGATCGAGCGTGCCGCTCACCAGCGCTTCGTGTGGAAGGTTTCCGCCCAGTTCGAAACGTCGCTCGACGGAAACGCCACGCGCTTCGAGCATCTGCGCAACGATCTCCGCCAGCAGCGATGATTCCGTGAAGTCTTTCGATCCGATTCTTACCTGCTCCGATGACTTTGAATTGTCGCCACTGCGCCAAATCGCGATGCCACCAACAACTACCAGCAACACCGCCGCCGCGAGTGCCACTTTCGGCAACACCGATCTGTGCTTCGCCTCGAAACTGAATTGACGTTCCAGTAGTCCTAAAAAGAAATCCGCAGCCAAAGCCAACAGCGCGGCCGACAACGCGCCCGCGAGCAGTAAATTGTTGTCGTACTGCCGCAAGCCGCGAAAGATGTAGACGCCCAGGCCACCAGCGCCAACCGCCGCGGCGATCGTCGTCACACCTACCGCGATCACCGTCGCGACGCGGATGCCCGTGACGATTACGCCCATCGCGAGCGGCAGCTCGACTTGTCGCAGCACCTGGCTGTCAGTCATGCCCATCGCCACTGCCGCTTCGCGGACGCTTGGCTCCACGCCGAGTATTCCCGTGACTGTGTTGCGAATAATCGGCAACAGGGAATAGAGCACGAGGGCCACCAGCGCTGTGCGCGCGCCGATGCCGCCGATAAACGGCAGCGGAATCAGAAAGCCAAACAATGCGAGACTCGGAATCGTCTGCATCACATTGGCGAGTCCCAACACCGGACCGCGCAGCGCGCGATAACGCGTTATGAGTATGCCCGTTGGAACGCCGATGATGACCGCGGTGAGAATGGCGATGAACACTAGCTCGACGTGCTGTCGCATCAACAGCAACAGCTCCGGCCAGTTAAGCTGGAGGAATTGCCAGAAACTCACTGGACACCTCCGTCATTCAACTTCAACGTGTCGATATAAGCGCGAGCTTGCGGGTGATCCGAGGTGAGAAAGTGTTCGGGCGTTTCGAGTAAAACCAGTTGCCCTTTGTGCATGAGACCGATGCGACGGGCGAGAATCAGTGCTTCGCGCACGTCGTGTGTGACGAGGATGGCTGTTTTCGCTAAACGCGTGGTGAGATCCGCGAATTCACGTTGCAAACTGGCGCGCGTGAGTGGATCGAGCGCTCCGAAGGGTTCATCGAGCAGGAGCAACGGGGGATCGGCCGCGAGCGCGCGCGCTACGCCGACGCGTTGCCGCTGGCCACCTGATAATTCGCGCGGATAGCGTTCTGCAAAGCGATTTGGATCTAAACCAACCAGGCTCAACAATTCGCGCACACGCTCGGTCGTGCGTGCCTGATCCCAACCCGACAGAGCCGGTACGAGACCGACATTTCGAGCGATGGTGAAGTGTGGGAAGAGTCCGCCTTCCTGGATTACGTAGCCGATGCGACGGCGCAACGCGATCGGGTCCCACTCGGTCGTGGCTTTCCCCTCAACCAGAACCTCGCCCGCCGAAGGAGTCAACAAACGATTGACAAGTTTCAGCGTTGTCGTCTTGCCGCAGCCTGATTCACCCAGCAGGACAAGAGTCTCGCCTCGTTCAACCGTCAGGTTAAGATCAGAAATGATGTATGCGGCGGTGGGAAGTGAGTAGTTGACGTTGTGAAACTGGACCAGCGAATCTTTTGTGCCGTCTTGTGGCATCAGTTGGCGAGCAACAGATTACTGCTGAAACGTTCCTGCGAGTCGAGCCACGTGCGCGCCAGTTTAAACCCGGTGTCGGCGGCTAGCCTTTCAATCCCGGCCTTGTCGTACTTGTAAGAGTTTTCCGTGTGAATCAACTCGCCTTCGGCAAAGTCGACGGTGAGATCCAGTTTCTCGATTCGTACCTGCTGGTTGGCGAGACTCTCGATGTAGATCTCGATCCTACCCATCGTCTCGCTGTAAAAAGCGCGGTGCCTGAAAGCGTGTAGATCGAACGTGCCGCCTAACTCGCGATTAATCCGCGCCAGCACGTTCAGATTGAACGCCGACGTCACGCCGAGCGCATCGTTGTAAGCAGCTTCCAGAACTGCCGGGTCTTTCTTCAAATCGGCGCCGAGCAGCAGCGCGTCCCCTTTCTGCAGGACGCTGCGCATCGCGCGCAGGAATCGTAGCGCTTCCTCGAGATCGAAGTTGCTGATGTTTGAACCGAGAAAGAGCGCCAGGGTTCGCGCGCGCGGCTTCTTGCCGAGCTCTGCAAGGCCCGCGAAGTAGTCCGCCGCGTAGGCTTCGATCCTGAGTTGCGGGTACGACTGGAGCAGAATACGTGAGCTGCTCTCCAGCGCCGTGGCGGAGATGTCGACCGGCATAAACAAAAGCTCCGGCTGGATTCGCAGCAACGCTTCGATAATCAGCCGGGTTTTTGACGCGCTGCCACTGCCCATCTCGACCAGTGTCTTCTGGCCGTCGAGGGCGGCGACGATGTCGTCGGAATAACGCTGGAGAATCTCGTTCTCGGCGCGTGTCAGGTAATATTCGGGCAGGAGGCAAATTGCTTCGAAGAGCTGCGAACCGAGCTCGTCGTAAAAATACTTGGGCAAAAACCGCTTCGGCTGCGCTGAGAGGCCCTTTCGCACGTCGTCCGCAAGCCCTGTAAGCGGATCTCTCTTAACCAAATTACGGATATACAGACGTGAGTCCCTGGTGGGTTCTGTCCTTGACACAGTTGGAACATCATAGCTCACGTGAAATCCGTGTCAATCTGTGGCAAGATCTCCCGGCAATGCGTATTAGATTCTTAACAGTAATACTACTGGTTGTTGGAGTGTGCTCAGCAGCCGTCGCCCAGAGTTACAGGCAGGAGCTCGAAGCACCTGAAAAGGTCTCGCTTTCCGTCAAAAACCTCGATGGCCGGGTCAGTGTCGTTGCCTCCGAAGAGCAACAGAAGAAGATAACCGTCGAGGCGACATCGACCGGACTCGCCGTCGATCCCGCGGACGTCAAGGTTGAATCAAAGGGCGCCAACATTCACATCGACGTGCGCCCCCGCGGCGAGAAGGATCGCATCGATCTCAAAGTGACGATCCCGACGCGCTCCAAGGTCGAAATCGAAGGGCAAGCGGGCGCGGTTGACGTAATCGGCAGCTTCGAATCCGCTTCAGTCAAAACCGACACGGGCACCATCCACGCCGACGTCCCACTCGAAGCTCTCAAGTTCAATTTTACCTGGGAAGCGAGCAAGCCGCGCTACATGAGCGACGTGGAGCTGCCGCCCATCAAGGAGAAAGCCGCCGGCATTTATAAACTCTCCGGCCGGCTCGGCGAAAAAGACGTTGACAAGGAACTGCTGGTCGCGCTCGACTTTCGCACCCAACGCGGCGTGGTGCTACTGAACATCGATCCGGAACGCGCGCCGGCAGATCTGCGCGAACGACCTCTGACCGAAGCCGCACGCGCGATTGTTCGCAGTGGCGATAGCCAACTTGTCGAAGCGATCCGCAAAGTCTCGCCAAAGATGTTTGGCGACTACGCGAAAACGCTGCCCCCGCCGGACAAAGAACCGGCGCTGGTGAGACGCGCGTCGCCCGGACGAATCGTGAGCTCAGTCGCGCCGCAGTTGATGCGCTTTACGGCCAGTGTCACCGATCGCAATGGACGCGCAATCGGCGGCATGCGTGAATCTGATTTCACCGTTTGGGAAAACGGCATCGAACGACGTGTTACCAACGTTGCTCCGGCGAACGAGCCGTTCAACCTGGTGTTGCTGCTGGACGTCTCCGGCAGCGTCGAAGAGCGAATGGATTTTATTCGCAAAGCTGCCCGCGACTTCCTCCGCACGACCAGCCCACAAGATCGAATCTCGATCATTAGTTTTCGCGACGACATCCAGGTGATTTCGGATTTCAGCACTGACCGCCAGATGCTCTCGCGCAAACTCGACGAGATCGACGCCGGCGGCGGCACCGCGCTTTACGATGCGCTGGGGTACATTTTGAGTGAACCGCTGAGGCGACTGCGTGGCGAACGCACCGCGATCGTCGTGATGTCTGACGGCGACGACAACAAGTCGTTTCTGCCGTTCCCCGCGATTCTGGAAGCGCTGCTCGAGTCGGGCGCGCTTGTTTACCCGTTGTACGTGCCTTCGGGTCTGATACCTGAGACAAGCGTGCCGAAACCTGAAGTCACGATCGATCCTTTGCGCACGCGTTACCTCACGCTGACCACGCGCGCTGACGACGAAGGACGTAAACTCGCTACCGCGTCAGGCGGAGTTTACTATCCGATTCGACGGCTCGAGGATCTGCAGAAAGCGTATGACGACATCGTGACGCAATTGCGATCCGCTTACACGATCACGTACGCGTCGAATTCAGTGTCGTCGTCGCCGCGTGTGCGGGTGCGCACGAATCGAGATGGCGCTTCCGTGCGATTGAGCCCGGTGGTAGAGTTCAATACTCCGTAATGCTTCAGTCATGTCCCGATGCCTGTTAATAATCAACCTCTTTTCAACGCACTCTTCGACGAAACCGAACGAAAGCCGCTAACTGTCTCACAGCTAACCAACTCGATCAGGATCGCGCTCGAATCGCGCTTCGCCGCGGTGTGGGTCGAAGGCGAGATTTCAAACTTTAAAGATCACTCGTCCGGACACTGGTACTTCACGCTCAAAGACGAGCAGGCGCAACTGCGCGCGAAGTGCTTTCGCTCGACAAACATTCGCATTCGTTTTCGACCTGCGAATGGTTTGAAAGTTCGCGCGCGTGGAAAACTCTCGGTTTACGCACCGCGTGGTGAGTATGAGCTCGTCATCGATGCACTCGATCCGGTCGGCGCAGGAGCGCTGCGGATCGCGTTCGAACAACTTCGCGATCGCCTGCAGGCTGAGGGATTGTTTGCGAAAGAGTTGAAACGTCCATTGCCGGTGTTTCCGCGCCGCGTCGGCATCGTGACCTCGCCCACCGGAGCTGCGATCCGCGACATACTCAACGTGATTTCACGTCGCACGAGAACGGTTCACGTGCTGTTTTCACCGGCGCGCGTACAGGGTGATCTGGCTGGTCCGGACATCGCGCGCGCGATCCGTTTTATTAACCAGTATCACGAGCGTGCGTTGCATGAGGGACGTGTAGCCGACGCTGTCGATGTTTTGATTGTTGGCCGCGGTGGAGGTTCGACGGAAGACTTGTGGGCTTTCAACACCGAAGAGGTGGCGCGCGCGATTCGCAAGTCTGTGATACCAGTAATCTCGGCGGTGGGCCATGAAACCGATTTCACGATTGCAGACTTCGCCGCAGATCACCGTGCAGCGACGCCGTCTGCGGCGGCGGAGATAGTCGCTGCACGCGAGGATCAGATTTGCTCGGCTCTCGAGCATTTCGGCCGGCAGCTTGTGCGTTTGACGAAGTTTCAGGTAGTTAATCTGCGCGCGCGAGTTCAGGAGCAGGCGCTGTCGCAGGCGTTTGATGAAGTGAAGTCACGATTGAATGAAGCGCGGGCGCGTTTTGATGCGGCGTCGTCGTCGTGCGATGCGGCTATGGAATTCAAGCTTCAGCAAGGACGCGAACGCCTTGCGCTCGCGGCAGCTTCGCTCGACGCGCTTTCACCGCTTGGCGTCTTGCAACGAGGTTATGCGATAGCGCAGGATGCGTCGGGGCGACTGTTGCGCGATGCGGCGACAGTAGCAGAGGGCGATGCTGTGAGCGTGCGACTGGCAAAGGGAAAGTTGAACGCGCGGGTGGAGAGTAAAGAAGCCACGGATTAACACGGATGCGCCAGCGGATTGTGATCAATGTCGATGGGCCGCCGGATGAAGCCACTAAGCGTGTGCGGACGCGCAGGAAGGGCAATCGCTGGTTGCGCGTGTTGGCGATTCTCGCTGGGCTCGTTTTGGTGGTGGTAGTTGTTGCTGTCGTCGGTGGGTTTCTGTGGTGGCGAAATTATCAATCAACGCCGACTTACACGTTGACCCTGCTCATCGATGCCGCGCAGCGAAACGATCCCGCTGAATTTCAAAAACGATTGAACGACGACGAGATCGCGAAAAACATGGTCTCGAGCGTCAGCCAGAAAGCGGCCGCACGCTATGGCCTCGCGTTCAATGATTCGGTTCAGCAAAAGATCGAAACCACAGTACCGTCGCTGTTGCCACGTTTGAAGCAAACGATTCACGATGAAGTGGTGAAACAGATAAAGGAGTTTGCTTCAAAATCAGAGCCGAAACCGTTTCCCTTGCTCGTCGTTGCCGTTCCGAGATTGGTTACGGTGACCACTGAGGGAAACACGG
Organism: Pyrinomonadaceae bacterium; assembly: GCA_025937955.1. Lineage (GTDB taxonomy): Bacteria > Acidobacteriota > Blastocatellia > Pyrinomonadales > Pyrinomonadaceae > PSRF01. Next base: position 2,920 of record JAICQI010000176.1, on the reverse strand, counting down.
CGAACGTCAAGGCGCCGCTGAACGACCGCACGATAGAGATCACGATGCAACGTGATGCTGATCTTTGGAAGGTAACGGAGTTCAAAGACGACGTGCTCGTTCAGCGCGTGGTCGATAATGTGATGCGGGAGTTGCCGGCGATCGGAAGCATTGAGTCGGATAGTCCGTTGTTCAAGAAACAGCCACGCAAGCGATCGAGGAAGCGTAGATGAGTAATGGTCAGGAACAAGCGCGTACGTTTGAAGCCTCGCTGGAAGCGCTCGAACAGATCGTCCGGCAATTGGAAGACGGCGACTTGCCGCTCGAAAAGAGTCTCGAATTGTTTGAGCAGGGCATTCGACTTTCGCGCGAGTGCCAGGAGCGACTGAGCCAGGCCGAACGACGCATCGAGATTCTCTTGCGCGACAATCAGGGCCGCCCGGTTACGGCCGCATTCAAGGAACCGCCGAGCGATGCAAACAATCGTGCCAACGAAGAATGAAAATCTCGATCGTCTGCTGGCGGAGAGTCGCGCGCTGATCGAGGTCGAGCTCAACAGCCTGCTGCCGTCGACTGCCACTGCGCCGGAGAAGATTCACCAGGCTATTCGCTGGAGTGTTTTTGCAGGCGGCAAACGTTTTCGCCCGACGTTGTTGCTGGCTACCGGCCATGCGTTCGGCGCTGCCAACCAAGTTTTGATCAGAACGGCGTGCGCCTTTGAGATGGTCCACACTTACTCGCTCATTCACGACGATCTGCCGTCGATGGATGATGACGATCTGCGGCGTGGTCGACCAACGTGTCACGTCCGCTTCGACGAAGCCACCGCGATTCTGGCGGGCGATGCGCTGCAAACGCTCGCCTTTCGAACTATCGCTGAAGACGCAGGGCTGAGTCCTGAAATACGTATCGCGCTTATCGCCGAGCTGTCGTGGGCTGCGGGCACGCCGGAAGGCATGGTGGCAGGTCAGGCGCTCGACATGGAGGCGGAGACGCGCCAGGTGAACCGAGCGCAGTTGGAGGAGATTCATCGTCTGAAAACCGGGGCGCTGATCGTCGCTGCGGCGCGCTGTGGGGCGATTATCGGAGGCGCGAGTGAAAGTGAGCTAGGAGCGATAACGCGCTACGGTTCACATCTCGGGTTGCTGTTTCAGATCACGGACGACTTTCTCGACGTAACCGCCACCGCCGAAGCCCTCGGCAAAACACCAGGCAAAGACGCTCGTTCGAACAAAGCAACTTACCCGGCCCTTCACGGCATGGAAGACACGCGAGCCGCAGCAATCACAGCCCACCGCGACGCCTGCGAAGCCCTGGACCAAATCGATCGCCCCACCGACGCTCTGCGTCACATCGCCGATTTCATCCTGCATAGAACTGGTTGAGCCGCAGATAAACGCAGATAAACGCAGATTAAATCAGCGTTCATCCGCGTTCATCTGCGGCTAAAAATCTTCTTTCTAAAACGAACGTTCGTGCTATATACTGCCGCGCTATGGCAGGGGCAGCAAAGGGCCGGAAAGCCCAGGGCGAACGAACGCGCCAGGCAATTCTCGAAGCCGCGGTGCACATCGCCTCCGCCCAGGGACTCGAAGGCCTGACCATCGGCCGGCTCGCTTCAGAGCTCTCGATGAGCAAAAGCGGTCTCTTCGCTCATTTCGGCTCGAAGGAAGAACTGCAAGTCGCCACGGTCGAAGCGGCGCGCGCGATCTTTATTCGCGAAGTCATCAAACCCGCGTTTGACGCGACTGAAGGCCTGGTCCGTCTCTACAAACTCTGCGACATCTGGCTCTCATACGTGCAGAGTGGAGTGTTTCGTGGTGGCTGTTTCTTCGCCGCGGCGGCAGCCGAGTTTGACAGCCGGCCCGGGCCGGTTCGCGATCGCATCGCCGAGATCATGAAGGAATGGCTCACGACGTTGCGCAACGCGATCGTCGAAGCCCAGAACGCCGGACAGATCAACAAAGAGATCGACGCCACTCAACTCGCTTTCGAGTTCAACTCGCTCGAACTGGGCGCCAACTGGGCCTACCAGCTCTACGGCGATCTGAAAGCATTCAAACGCGCGCGTGAAGCGATTCGTGAACGCCTGAGCCGATACGCAACCGCAGCCGGCGCTCCGTTGTTAACAGTGAACTCTCATGGATAATTCCAGCCCAGGCTCGGCCGTTGTTCGTAAGCGCAAAGCTGCATGGGACGGCATCAGGCTCGAACACTGCCAGCTTCAACCCGGCGAGTTGCCGCGTCACCGTCATCGCGAACACGTCGTGCTGCTCTCGTTGACTGATGGTTGTAAAGGCGAACTGATCACGGCGAGCGGTGTCGGCGTTCGCGGCACACAAACGAAAGGGAACGTCTGCGTGTTGCCGGCGGGACTCGATCACGAGGCGGCGCTAGAGGGGAACTCCGAACACTTAGCGGTGTATCTTGATCCGTTGCTCATCACGAAAGCGGCGGCTGAAGCACAACTCTCCGGTAGCGTTGAAATCGCCGAACGATATACGCGCCGCGACAACGTCATCAACAGCGTCGGTATGGCTTTGCTTGGCGAGCTCAAGACGGAAGGATTGAGCGGTCGACTTTACGCGGAGTCGTTGGGAAACGTGCTGGCAGTCCACCTGCTCAGGTACTACGCTGTTCCGACGTTGCACCCCGTGACTTTCACCGGTGGTCTATCCGCGACAAAGCTGCGACATGTAACAGAATTCATTGGCGACAATTACAGCCGAGACTTAAAACTGGCTGAACTGGCCCAGGTCGCGGGAATGAGCAGCTTTCATTTTGCGCGCGAGTTCAAGCGCACCACCGGCACGACCCCACACCAGTACCTGATCAAGTTTCGCATTGAGCGCGCTAAAGCCTTGTTAGCGCGGAATGACTTGCCGCTGACAGAAGTCGGCCTGCGCTCCGGATTCAGCCATCAAAGCCATTTCACGCGCCT
>JAICQI010000963.1 GCA_025937955.1 Pyrinomonadaceae bacterium | reverse complement strand
GAAGAACGGGCGGCCACGGAGTGCCGCCCCTACAGTTGCCAAATACAAGTTACTGCGCTTTAGCTGCGGCTTCCTTCGGGATGGTGGAGGACATGTAATAGCCCTGGCGTGAACTCACCTGGAGCTTGCGGTTCTTGCCTTTGTCGTCTTTCGCTTTCACGCGTACTTCGAGACTGTGCATCCTACCGTCGTCAACCTCGCTTTCAGCCAGTGCAAAGCCAAGACTGTATCGCGCGGTTAAGTTCCCGATGATCCGAGACAGCCCGGTGCCGTAGTCTTTCACACGCCCCACTTTCACAGCTTCGCCCCCCGATCTTTGCGCCAGATGTTTGGCGCTGCCGTAGAGACTTAACCCGATCCAACCGGCGATCGGTTTTCCAATCGGCATCAGAAACTTGAACAACGTGCGCAGTTCGACCGTCAACGAATTGAAGATCACGTTATTGCGGATCAGGACCTGCTCCGTGGCGTCGCGGTCCTCAAAGAAGATTGGCGCAATGCCGTCTGACACCCACACGATCGACGGCTGTGAATTCGGTCGCAGCTTTTCAGCCTTGTGCGTCGCTTCGATGATCGCAGCAGACATGTCGTAGATATCGTTGATCTCAACAGTGACCTTACCATCCTTGTCCGTTCGCTTCACATTGACGCTGCCGTCGCGTCGCGTCGAGCGCGTAATTGTGCCGCCATTGCTACCACGTATCGTTTCGGTCGACACGATATCGTCAGGCTTGCCCTCACCCTGAACCTGAGCCGAATTTGTTTCAGGCGGAGGTGCCGTGGCGTTGGGCCCGCACATCGCCGGCACACGGGCCAGCGCCGCCGCGAGCTTTGCTCGATCGTTCGTGAACTCAGTCAACCAAACTCGCTCCTCATCCTCCGCGATATCCATCGCCATGATCGCGACCTCGTCGCCCGGAGGCAGTTTGGCCAACTCGTCTTCCATCGCCTTGAGAATTTCGGTGCGCTTGAGAAACCTGCCGGCGCCGTCCTCTCGCAAATCGAGGATCAGGATCAACGCGAGTGGTTTGCGAGCCTGGCCTTCACGCGTGAAGTAGGAGATGTCGCGCGGCTTGCCGTCGTCGAGAACTTCGAAGTTTTCAGTAGTCAGATTCGAGATCGGGAGATTGGTTTTCTTATCTTTAACGAGCGCATCGAGAAACACGACGCGTGTCTTGATCTTGATTGTCTCTTCAACTTCCTGCGCGTTGATGGAGAGAGACGCGAGCGTCGCAATGATGATAAGCAATAGAATTCTGCGCATAACCTACTCCTGATCGATAATCGTTGCTTCCTGTGTGATGGCCTTGCCGGTGCCTTCCGGATCTTTCAATAACTGTGCGAGGTTCTTCGGCGATAGCGTTACCTGGACCACGGTCGCTTCGCGTGGCTCAATCGTGATCACCAGCACGTTGAACTTCTCCTCCGTGCTGCGCAGAAAGATGTACGTCTGTTCCTTATTTGTTGCGGAGAGTGTTTGGATTACAGGGCTCCAGTTAAGACTCAGAGCTCCATTCAATGAAGCGCGAAACTTAATGAAGTCGCCGTCAAAATCCTGGTTTTCAAATATGGCTAGCTTGATGCTGCCGGCTTCCGCGATGCGTTTTGCTTCGCCGCCCTTGATGCGCGCGGCCGTCGCGGCCACCTTCATTCCCGCCCTGGCTAGAAATGGAATCCCAACGTGCTTCACTCCGTAGAATTGTTCAATCATCT
>JAICQI010000247.1 GCA_025937955.1 Pyrinomonadaceae bacterium | reverse complement strand
TTTATCGGCCTCTGAGAGCCCTTGAAGCCACGTATTGAACTCTTCCTTCGACATGTCGTCAGGGTAATAGCTTGCGTTGAGCGGCTTTTCGCGCGGGACTCCCTCGATAAAAGGCTCTTTCTCATCGAGACGCGACCATGGGCCATCGTTGATGTAGAAGTAATGCAATCGTTGACGGCCTGCGGGTGTTTTGTCAGCCAGCAGCTTCTTCTCGAGGGCATCGTTGCCACTCCAAACCTGACGCAGGAACAACGGATCGAGCAGCTTCGCCGCCGCGATGATCTTGTCGAGTGCTTGCCGATCCTTCGGCGTAAGCTTCGACGTGTCGGCCGTCAACGTCGTCGGCGCAAAGCGCGCGATCTTCCGCGCCAGTTCCGGGTCGCCTGCTTGTTTTTGTCCCACCAGTGTGGTTGAGATTAGTGCCATAACCAAAACGATCGAAATGGTAAATTTAAATGGAGTCATATTTTTAGAACTGGCTGAAGACTTCGCTCATTTGACATGAAAAGCCGGGAAGAGCTTTGGTCGACAGACTATCTTCGTATCGCAGAGTTTCTAACAGGACCAACGAAGAACCCTGGTCCACGTACCGTTCTAAGGTCATGATCTTGGGATCAATGATCCAGTATTCCGGCACGCCATGTTTAGCGTAGAGTTGAAGCTTGGCTACTCGATCGCGTCGAATGTTCGTCGAGCCGGGGGATAGTATTTCGACCACCAGAGCAGGAGGACCGTGCAGCCGGTCGTCTTTAACGATCTTGTCGCGCTGTTCGTGACTAAAAAAGACAAGATCGGGAATAACTCCACTGAAATTACTTAGAATCAAGCCCGGTGTACTAACAACCGTTCCGATAGGATTAGTTCTCAGAAAACTTCGAATCAGGAAAATGAGATTGTCAGAAACCATTTGGTGTGTGAGGCCTGGTGAGGTGGACACACACAGTTCTCCTTCTATTATTTCGTAGCGGTTGCCGTCGCCGTACGGCATTGCGTCCCAATCGGCGATGGTGAGAGGTCTTAGTTTGGTAATCATAAGGCTCCGATGCTGGTGAGTTGTCAGCAGTTTACCACAATCACAATGCCTGTCGGTTCTTCAGGATCCGCACGAACGACGCCGATCGCAATTCTGGCAAAGTCAATCCCGATAAATGGATCGCTTCGGCTTCACTAATCGCTCCACAATTGATCGCCCGCAGGAAATAATTCAATAGTCCCTGTCCAGTCGCTGCGTCGTCGAACACGTCGCCGACCAGCGTCGCCTTGGCAGCCTTCTCGACAAAGTTCTTCAAGCGCTCGGAAGCGGCTTCGAGACTCTCGAGGAAGAATGCATAAACTGCCGCATAGCGCGTCGGCAGTTGCGCGGGGTGCAGGTCCCATCCCTGGTAAAACGCATTCGTCAAAGAGTGCTGAATGTGGTTGTAGTGCAACCGCCACGCGCGATGGACCACTTCCCTGTTTTCCTCGATCTGCTCCGCCGTCAACGGTGGACCACCTTCGACGAAACGATGCGGAGCGACAGGCATGATGTTCGTCGCGCCATCTGAAAGCCAGATGCCGGTCCCGGCAAACGACACTTGCATCATGTGTTTCGCAAAGTCGCAGGCAGAGTGCAGCATGTGCTGGTGAGCGGCGGTGATGTTGCAACCGGCAGTGTAGTCGTAAGTACCAAAGTGAGCGGCGACACAGCGTCCTTCAGCGGCACCCAGTAACAATGGCAGGTTGATTTCGCCACGATGATTGATGATCGACTGGGTCGTCTCGATCATCATCTCAAACTTCAGACTACCGTCGTCCAGGCTGAGCTGCTTCTCGAGTTGTGCGAGCAGCGCAGCGAGAGTTGAGACTTGTTCCGCGATCGTAATCTTCGGCAACGTCACGACGAAGTTCTCCGGCAACTGGCCCTGGTTACGCTCAACCAGCGTGGAGACAAAAATGTCGAGCGTGCGAAAGCTACGCGCGCGCAACTCTTCGTTGAATGGCTTGATGCGAATGCCGATGAACGGCGGCAGTGTACCGTTCTTGCCACCCTCGGCAGTTTCCTCGGCGGCGGAAACGGCGTGCCCGTCTTCTTCATCATCCGGACGGTTTCCGTAACCGTCTTCGAAATCGATGCGAAAGTCTTCGACTGGCTCGTGCTGCAGCTTCTCGATCACGCGACGGTAAATCGTATAAGCCAGCCATGCCGCCTTCTTCTCTTTGCGGGCCTGCTCCGGCTCGTTTCGCAAGAGCGAAACCAGTTCGTTCGCTTCATCAACTATTTCCGGAAGCTCGCTCGCGCCCGGCAAATCGATGGCCCTCGCGAAAGCAAGAAAGTCGGGCGCAAACTGATCGAGCGAGCGGCGCGCCAGCGAGCCCAGTCGCCGGGCGGAATCGGACTTGAACAGGTGCGCGCCGCCGTAGACGGTGTGTACCGGTTGCCTCCGGCCCGTTTCACCGGGGTAATGCCGGCTAAATTCCTCGTTTGCTTGTCGCAAAGGGCCGGTAAGTTCAGTTAGAGAGGCGTCGGAAAGAGAAGGTGTCATGGCTGTCCTCAGCAACGTTTGTCGAAGTGTGGGCGCTAGTCTAACAGACCCGAAATAGTTTATTGACACAGCGGCGGCAGCTTCGCTAATTTGGTTGTGAGCCCTTCCTCGCGGTTCGGCCCCGGTTCTCACCTCAGTCGCAATAACCCATTAGAGCGTTTGGAGAAGTCAACATGAAGAAGATCCTGCTTGTTTTCGGCTGCGTTGCTGTTCTTTTGTTTACGTCCGCCGGCGTGAAGCCGCAAGATCAACCGGTCAAACATGGTGGCAAGATCGAGGCAAAATACGACGGGGTTAACTACGAAACCATCATGCGGCTGCAAAAAATGAAGGTCAGTTGCGATGGTTTGAAAGACAAGTTCGTCAAGGATGCATGCGTGAGCATCGAGGTCTCGTTGCACTTCCCCGGAACGCAGCTCAACTACGTTAAGTACGTCATGCTGCAAGTTGTCTTCGAAAACAAGGACTGGGTCCACTTGCATCCGCCGGACCAAAGAGATCTGGTTGTGGTGACTGATACCGAAACGTTGAAGCTCGGCACGATGGCTCCGGTCTTCAAAAATCAGGCGGGCACGTGGGACACGAAGGTTGAGACCTTGGAGTTGAAGATTCCGTACGCAACCTTCAAGAAGATCGCATTGTCACAGACTGCGAACATTCAAGTGGGACGAAGCCAGGCGTCGTTGCGAGAAAAGAACCTCCTGGCGTTGAGGGATCTGAACAGCCGCGTAATCACAACTTCAGCAGCAGCCAAATAATATCAAGCCGCAGATGAACGCGGATGAACGCTGATTCTGATTAGCGTTCATCCGCGTTCATCTGCGGCTCATTTACTGGCACATCTGCCACGACTTAAGTGCTTCAACCGGTCGCACTAACATCAGAATCTGCAAAAACAGACTATCGCGAATCCACAAAATCAAGACCAGCTCGACCAGTGCAAATACAATTAACGAACGGCGCACGCCGAGTTGCCGGGCCAGCAGAAATCCCGCCAGCGCACAGGCAAGATCGCCAAGTGAGTTCAAGACTGTATCGCCTGTGTAACCCAACGCCGCTGTTTCTGTGCGGTACTTGTCGATAACAAATTTGGTGTTCTCGAAAACTTCCCACACCGCTTCTAAAAAGAGCGCCAGCCAGAACTGCCACGCCGGGGTCAGTCGCCTGAATAAGAGCGCAATCAGCCAGAAGAACAGAAAACCGTGCAGCACGTGGGTATAACTGTACGGGTCGAACAGTTGCTGCGACGTGCTCGAGCTGCACGTGTCGCCGATCCAAATAGCAAACTGACCGCAGGTCGTGCAAAAGAACGAGCGTCCTTCGACACGCAGCAACACGATCATCAGCAGCAGGACCAGGCCGGTGGCCGCGATCTGCAAAAGCCGGGCGCGCTTTGATTCTGTTGTCATTCGCCAAAAGAAGTTAACATACCGGGCGAATGTTCTGTCCAAAATGTGGAAAAGGCGATCAGAGTGCTGACAGCTACTGCCGCAGTTGCGGGGATTTCCTCATCGATCCAGCGCAGCACACGTCGTTGATGAATCGGGTTCTGGGAATCACCAATCCTGAGAAGCAGGTGAAGTTCACGCTGACGATCGATCTGGTGACGGCGATCGTGAGTGGGTTCTTACTGTTTTTCCTGATGGGCTATTTTGATGCGGTCCATGACAGGACGGGTGCTACGACTCCGCCGATCGTCTACCTGGTCTACATTTTCCTGGGGCTGGTTTCCGCGTGGCAGTTGTTGAGTTTCACCGTGGGCACAACCTATCGCAAGAAGCTCAACGCAGCAAAGAAAACGCTCGATCAAACGGACGCTCGACCATCGCTTCCCGAAGCAGATCACAAGAACGTCGTGGCAAACTCCATCACCGAGCAAACCACCCACAACCTCGACAAAGTCCCCCGCCGTTAAGGCGACTGGGTGAGAACGGGCAGTAAACTCAATTGCTAGCGCGCCGGTTCGGAACCGTTTGGCTCTTTCTCGATTTCAATTCCTTTGCAAGTACCGCCCCTGCGAACTCAAGTCTTAGGGGCAATCGTAGCGATGGCTCGCGAATATCGCGCACGATCTGATCGGCGCGAAACCAATCAGTTGTAGCAAGGCCCGAGAGAGTTGGATCGATTCTTACTTCGCTCAGATTCAGTGGGACGACGCCCAGCCGTGTCTCGATTTCTCCGATTTTAGCTGCCAGCCCAAAGGCAAATGGTGGCTTGGTTCGTGAAGTGTCTTTCGACGAATTAGCGTACTTTGCTGCCGCCACCAACGTTTCGAACGCTCGCCGAGAGTCATCCTTCACTAACATGGCCGCTGCCAGCAGCGCCAATTGAGTTTTATATGGACTCGGCGAGGCTGCGTCCAACGCTTTCAGTGCCTTGCTTATCGACTCAAAACCTAAGATCCTATCCACTTTGGCGGCTTCTGTTGCCACGGCAAGCAAAGCCCAGGCTCGCGTTTCTTCCGCAGAGAGCAACCCGGCAAGCTGTTGAGCCTCAATCATCTTTTTCTGTTTCACCAGCGCGTTCACGCGAGTAATCGTTAAGAGGTCTGTGTAAGCTGATTTAGCATCCGGGTCAGTAAAACCGTTGATGGCGTCGCCAGCCAAGTCAAGCCTTTTCGCGGAGTCCTCCGACTCGTTCCGTAACAGTTCAGCGACTAAGCGATTAAGTCTGAGGTCACGTCTCCGAGCATCTTGATCCCTAAGAATATCGTTAAGTCTCTCCTTTGGGTCTGACAACGTCTCGGGCTGAACTCGCTTTATCAAATCTCGTTTTTTCTCAGGAACAAAAGCGGCCATTTGGTCCAACAACAAATCAAACTCCAACAACTGATCCGGCGCAGACTGCGAAATGAGATGTCGTATAGGGTCTGAGAAAGCATTAAATCCGCCGATAATGTAATACATATCGATCCCAGGCTCTTTCACCACCATTGCCCACGCCTGAAGGGAGCGCATGAAAAAGCTGGCAAATCCATTCTTTGCCGCTTGCGGCATGTCCTTATCAAGGCCGAGAACACCGGCGGAACTGAGACTGTAAGGATCGAGCGTAACAGTGGTTGCCAACGCTTGACTGATATTGGTTTCAAGTCTGTCGAGGAGTACGCGATTACCGTTTTTGATCAGTTTATCGACAATTTCAAATAGGGCGCCTGAGACAGTTCCGCCCTGAACACTCTGGACTACTAGCGTCAAAGCTCTGTCCGGCTCAGTTTCGATCAGTGGGAGTGCTACTTTAACAAGTTGGTCAGCAGCAGTTTGCTTATCGTTGAAAAAAGCACGCCAAGAACCGCTCTTTAAGTTTAAAGCTGATGTACTGTTGCCTACGCTTGATTCCTCTAAAGACTTAAGCTCCTTCTGTCGAACGAGAGCCTTTTCAGCGTCAACCAGCGCATAAACGGCCAAAGCCTCGTTGCGCAAACTTGCCGCCATATTTCGTTGACGCCAACTCGCGTCGTCTGCGGAACCCCACTCCTTTAAGTCACGCAGGACAAGTTCAAGCAGCCGAATTGATTCTTCCGTTTTTGCCGGTTGCAAAACCTTTGCAGCCTCAATCAGGACTTTGGCTCTTTGTGGGATGTCCGACAGTTTACTGGCCTCTCCCGTTATCTCTGTAATCGACATAATCGCGAGAGCATAGTAGTCGTCATCAGCAACAGGGATCTTTTTCTGAGCTTTACCCAGTGATCCCGGCCAGCAAATGATCAACGAAATCAGGATAGCTGCCGATAGAATTCTAATAGTTTGCATGCCTAGTCCCCTTAAATCCTCAACTCCTTGGGGGGCGCGTTGAGCGACGTGGTGCTCAACGCCCCCAGTACGAACCGCTCAATACTCGTTCGGCGTTTCTATCAAGTCACCGCCCTTGCGGCCGGCTTCACACTTGCGAAACTTCTCTTTACAAGCCGAAACGCAACTCATGTTGTATCCGCAACCACCCGTGCAAGATTGCTCTTCCCTTACACAGCCCTCAAAGCAGGGATTCCCTTCTTCAGCCGAACATGTTGTAGAACTTGAATTGGGAAAGGTGGCAATGACAAGCAAAAGAATAAGCGCAAAGAATTTGAGCCTGAGACGCAGCGGTTTAACCTTTCTGTGAAGGCTGCGCTAGTAGCGCAGTCAGGTTGAGTACCTGTGAAAGGTAAAGGTGTTAGGGGTTGGGCCTTTACGTTTCGTGAAGTAGATCCGACCGATTCGACTGAGATTGTCGAGGAGTCGGATGCTATGACAACGCACAAGTGCTGTCAAATTTTTTGCACAACACGACGTGGCGAAGAGAAAAGGCCGCCGGAGTTAAATCTAGCGACCTTCGACAATATCTTGGTAGCGCATACGGGACTCGAACCCGTGGTCTCTGCCTTGAGAGGGCAGCGTGTTAGCCGACTACACCAATGCGCCTCAGAGGACTGGGATTATAGGTGCACGGCCGCCGCCTTAGCAAGTTGATCGGATTCGGTAATCCGCGAAAATCTGCGGCTCTTTTGCTATACTGCACCCGCCTGAGCGCTAGCTAATCCCCACGTACGCGTTATTGATTAGTCTGTCTATGCCAAACCACGGAGTTGTTGGCGGCCACACAACGCGAGAACTTCTCCCCTTTTCCTTTTTATCCTGCAAACGGAGCGTGCTATGAAGATCGTTGTGTTGCGGGAAACACAAGAGGGTGAGGCGCGCGTTGCGCTGATGCCTGAATCGATCAAGAAACTGACTTCACTGGGAGCTTCCATTCAGGTCGAAAGTCGCGCCGGACTGAGTGCGGCGCGCACGGACGACGACTATCGCGAAGCCGGTGCCGAAGTAACCCCCGATCGTGAAGCACTGCTCGCGGCTGCAGATGTGCTCGCGGTTGTCAATCGTCCTGCCGCAAACGACTTCGCGCGACTCAGGAAAGGCGCGGTCGTGATCGGCTTTCTGCGCCCACTCGACGAACCCGCCGCTTTACTCCCCGCGCTCGATCGAGGTGTCACTACTTTTTCAGTCGAGCTGATTCCACGCATCACGCGCGCGCAGGCGATGGATGCTCTTTCGTCGATGGCGACTGTCGCCGGTTACAAAGCTGTCTTGATCGGCGCCGCCCACATCCCGCGAATGTTTCCATTGTTGATGACTGCCGCTGGCACTGTGCCGCCGGCGCGCGTATTGGTCCTGGGTGCGGGCGTGGCCGGACTGCAAGCGATCGCAACGGCACGACGCCTGGGCGCGGTGGTCGAAGGTTACGACGTGCGTGCTGCGGCGGGCCAGGATGTGAAATCGCTTGGCGCTACGTTTTTACAAGTCGATCTCGGTGGGATCAAAACGCAGGACGCCGGCGGTTATGCAGTTGAGCTGTCCGAAGAGGCGATGAATCGCGGCCGTGCCTTGATCGCCGAGCACGCGAAGACAGCCGACGTGATCATCACCACCGCACAAGTGCCCGGCCGGCGTGCGCCGCTTCTGG
>JAICQI010000186.1 GCA_025937955.1 Pyrinomonadaceae bacterium | reverse complement strand
TTCGGTAGCGCGGTTTACTCTGATGTAATTTCCTTCGAGATCATGAACGTAAATGGCATCCCTCGCGTTCTCAAACAACTCGCGATAACGCTCTTCGCTCTCGCGCAGCGCCACTTCTGCGCACTTGCGTTCGGCAATGCGTTCCTCGAGTTGCGCAACATAATGTTGACTTTGTTCCAACTGGGCGTTTTGAATTGCACTGGCTACGGGTGCAGCCAGCGTCTCAGCCAAGCGTACGTGCTCTGCCTGAAAGAAAGATGGTTTTGCCTTGTCCAGTGAATAAAGACCAATGACCTTGCCTGATGCAATTAATGGAATTCCGATCCAATTGCGAACGTGACCGGCACCATTGACCCATTGCCATCTCGGCTCTCGGTGTGTATCCGCCACGATCACACTCTGTTTAGTCAGACAGATGCGCCGCAAAAGGAGATTAGTCTTGGTATCTAACGCAATGAATCGAGTCTTCTCAACATCCTGAAATACTTCATAACGCCTGAGTGCGCTGACAACGAATTGCGACTTCCCATTCCGCAACATCACGTTGGCACTGTCGTAGGGAACCAGTTTGCTGAGAAAGTCGAGCAGGGTTTCGAGAACTTTTTCCAGACTGAGATTCTGAGTCAGAGCTTCGTTTGCATCTCGAAGGATCTCATTCTCGCGGCGAATGGTTTGTTCGCGGGCCAGCAGTTCAAGCAATTCAGGTGCTTCAGTCTTCATAAATATGCGCGCGGACGCTGAAGCTCAACACAGAGTTAGAACAGAATTTTCGAATAAGTTGACAGGATTACGTGAGGCTTACGCGGAGGTATGTCACACGCAACGGAACCAGTCGACATGGGTGAATCTACGGGACCCGTTTATCGGTCAACCAATGCCGCCGATTCTAACACGGCGAGAGAAAGATGCCACGCGACTTATCCCAACTTTCGTTTAACGATCCACTTTTTTGTTCATTTCGCTCACTCACTTAGAGGGAAACCCTTAAAGTACAACTCCAACTTTTTCAGGTCCTTGAGCTCGCATACTTCCAAAACTTTGGATCAATCTTTAGAGCGCTGGAGTTGAATCCACACAGGTACAAAAAAATGAGCAGAAAACCGTTTTCATAGAACTGGAATAAGGGTTGCCTAATCGTATCCTGTCCTGTACCCATGTCTCCCCTACTACGGGTCGCAGTACTCACCAGTTTCGAAACACTGCAATGAGGCTCATCTTTCAGGAAGGGAACTTAATTTTGGGACTTAGGTCCAAAAAACGGGAGCACCAACTCTCGCTCACGCGTTTGTTTCCTTCTTTAATAGCCGCAATAACCGCAGTCGATCTAAACAGAATCGATCAGTCTTCCCAGATCCGATCGAAACTCTCAATTCGTTTTGAAAAGGAGAACTATATGCTCAACAGAATGGCGCGGGCATTCTTTTGCCTTACGATAATCATTAGCGCCACAGGTTATTGTTTTGCTCAGGCCACTGGAAATATCAAAGGTACAGTAGCGGATCCTAATGGTGGCCTGGTTGCCGGTGCTACGGTGGAAGCCGTCAACGTGCAGACCGGCGAGAAGCGAACTACCACAACGTCTGATGCCGGTACTTACAACATCACTAACCTTCCGGTAGGTACCTATAAGCTAAATGCGACCGCCACAGGCTTCGGCCAGGGCACCGCAGACGTACAGGTCTCAGTGGCATTCACTACTGAAGCCAACATCGCGCTACCAGTCGGCGGAGCGACTGCTACCGTTGTCGTTAGCTCCGGCAGCGATGTGTCAACTCAACTTAACACCAACGATCAGCAACTCTCGACCTTGATCGACAACAAGAAGATCATGGACCTTCCGTTGCTCAATCGTGATCCAAACGGCCTGATATTGCTGGCGCCTGGCGTGACGCAAACACAGACCGGTCTCGGCGGCTTTAGCGTCAACGGCCAGCGCGAACGCAACAACAATTTTTTGGTTGACGGAATCGATAACAACGACGCGGACGTTCCCGGCATCGCGGGCGGCGCTGCAACGCCGAACATCGATGCGACTCAGGAATTTCGTGTTCTGACCAGCCAGTTCAACGCGGAGTTTGGACGTAACACTGGTGCGATCATCAACGTGGCCACGAAGAACGGCACGAATGATTTCCACGGTGGCGCGTACATGTACTACCGTTCTCAAAGATTTGCAGCTCGCAACTTCTTTGATGCCGAGAGACAACCGCTTCAGCGCAAGCAATTTGGCGGCTCAATTGGCGGACCAATCCTTAAGGACAGAGCATTCTTTTTCTTCAATTACGAAGGTGACCGCTCGCTGAGCTCAACCACTGAGAATCGTACGGTGCCATCGGCACAGGCACGACTGGGCATTTTCCCGAACACTCCGTTCGGTACACTCGACATAAGACAAGCAGGAGCGAACAATCGAAGCCAGCTTGGTATTTGCAATGTGTTTGGTGTCGCAGCCCAGGGAACCTGTAACCTGATTCTGCCCGGAGGCAACCTTGGAATAAACCCCGGCATGAGTCAGTTCCTTAACCTGTATCCACTCGGAAACGTCCCGGGTCAGGGACCAGTCCCCGGCGTTTTCGACCTGTTCAGGTTCTCAGCTCCGAATAGATTCGAGGTCAATACAACCGCTTCACGTGTTGACTGGAAGTTGACGGAAAAACACAACCTGACTGGAAGCTTCAACACCAGCAGCGGTGAGTTCGATCTGTTCCCTGAAACCTTTCCAGGTTCGGGAGATGCTAGCCGCACTCCTCAAAAGAGCTACGTGCTTAGCTTGAACCTTACTTCAACTTTGTCGCCCAGCCTCGTTAACGAGTTACGCTTTGGCGGCAACCGTATCGAAGCTACCTTTTTCGGTCCAGGCGACGGTGGCGCGGGGCGAGATCCTTACGATGCCATCCTGGCAGCCTTCCAGACCGGCGGAATCGATACCGGCATTCAGCCGTTCGGTGGTCCTAACGGAGAGCTTGTCAGCCTGGTTGGTGGCACCGTCACCGGCTTCGGTGCGTTTGATACCCAGTTTCGCTTTACAGGCACGACCGTTCTCGGCGACAACCTGACCTGGATCAAAGGTAACCACACGTTCCGTGGTGGCTTTGAGCAGCGCTGGGTCTATTCAAACGGAGCCAGCAACTTTGGCCGTAGTGAAACGATCAGTTTCAACACGGCGCAGTTCGGTGGCTCATTCCTGCGAGACAACGCAGGAAACCCAATCCCGACTACCGGCGTTGGGGGTCAACTACAGAATTTCGCCAGTCTCCTTTACGGATTCTTCGGCGTACAGAGTCAGTCGCAGTACTTCAATAAGGACCAGACACGCGTCGACCAGGATTACCGTGGTTACCGCGTGCGCGAAACCGGAATCTACTTCCAGGATACCTGGAGAGTTAGACCAAACTTTACGTTGAATTTGGGATTACGTTGGGACTACAACGCTGTTCCTTATGAAGTGAACGGTCAGATGTCGACCCTGGTTGATCAGGATCCAAGCGGACCTCAGCCGGCCAACGGATTCGAATTCAAGCTGGTAGGCAAAAACTCTGCGAACCCGAACCTGAAGCTCTGGGATAACGATTTCAATAACTTCGGACCACGCTTCGGTTTTAATTACAGTCCAGGTTGGGACAGCGGCTGGATCTCCAAACTAACCGGTGGTCCAACGAAGATGACGATTCGCGGTGGCTACGGCATCTTCTATGACCGCGTATTTACCAACCTCTTTAGCAACGCCAGCGCGAATCCGCCGTTCCAAAGAGATTTTGGATTCTTCTTTGATTTCCTCGGACAGAACGGTTTCACCGGAGGCATCTTCGACGAGAGTCCGATCCTGGTGAACGGTGGCATACCACGTGTTCCGACACAGGAGACCAGTCCATTTGCATTCGATGGCGACGAACTCCTGCCCGTCATTTTCGCGCTGGCGGGGAATAACCAATTCCAGTCGAAATTTGCGACGCCTTATACGCAGAGCTGGAACATCGGAATCCAACGCGAGTTGGGTAATCTCTTCTTGTTTGAAGCCGACTATGTTGGCTCCCATGGTGTTAACCTGCTTCGTAACATCAGCGGCGCGCTGCCAAGCGTAACGCGGGTAAATGCGATCGAAGGGACAAACACACAGATTAGTCCGACGAGCACTCGGACCAACTTCTTGAACGGAGTGCTTAACACCGCTTTTAATCCGGTCTTCCTGAACGTAGCTCTGGGACATTCGACATTCAACTCAATGCAATTGCGACTGACCAAGACGCTAACTAACAAGGAGTTCGGTACCGGACAGATTCAAGCCGTCTATGCGTGGAGCCATTCAATTGATGACTCAGCAGACGCGCTGGTGCCAGGTAGTGGACCGGGCGGCGCCAGTGAACGTGGCTTGCCGCGTGATTCGTCCGGGTTTGCCGGCGGATTCAGCGCACCAGAAAGAGGTAACTCTGGTTTTGATGTCCGCCACAGGTTCGTTCTCAACTTCATTTACGATCTGCCGCTGCGGTTCGAGAACAGGAACCTTGATCGATTCCTGGGTAATTGGACCATGTCCGGCATCGTTCAATCACAAACTGGAGTCCCGTACAGCATTTTCGGCGGTACGGATAGCGCCGGAACCGGCCTGGGCCAACGTGCTGATTTCGCAACGGCAGGCTTGGGCCTTTCTGATAATCCGGCGGCTACCAATGATCCTCGAACGTACACTGGCCCGGCGAGAAGCCTTTTCAGCAATCCTTGCCCGGCAAACCGTACAAATCTCACCGCGACTACCTGCAGCGCGGCTGTAGGCGCAGCAGTGGGAAGACAAGGCACGGTCGGACGTAACCAGTTCTATGGACCGGCGTTCAACAAAGTCGACTTCTCAGTTATCAAGCGGTTCCCGATAAATGAGAGCATGCGCTTTACGATTCGCGCCGACTTCTTCAATATCTTCAACACCGTAAACTTTGGCTTGCCAGGCAACGACATCAACAGTGCCTTGTTTGGCGTATCGACTACGGCTGGAGCTCCTCGAATCGTTCAGTTTGCTGGAAGGTTCGACTTCTAAACACGGGACTTTCTCGTGAAACAACTCTTGGGCGTTGCCTCGATAGAGGTAGCGCCCAACTTTTACGTACACAGAAGAACAATGAGACTAATGCCCTTACAAAAATTGATTCTGTTTACCGGTTTGTTGCTGGCAGTCGTTAGCAGTGGACCAACCTGTCTCGCACAGGAGACAAAGAAACTTACAGCGGACGAGGTAATAACATCACACCTGGAATCGATCGGGACCGCTGAAGCACGCTCCGCTTTTAAAAGCCTGGTCGCTCAGGGAGTAGTAGAAGTCACGATTAGGGTTGGAGGCAGTGGCAAAGGCAAAGGCGGTGCGGTAATGGCATCACAGGGCCCTATGAGTTTGCTGGGCTTCATCTTCGGGCAGGAAGCTTCGAACGAGAAGATAGCCTTCAACGGGCAAAAGATCACGCTGGGTGAGTTAAGGCCCGGCTTGCGCACACCCTTCGGAGATTTTGTGCGCAAGAACGATGTCCTATTCCGCGAGGGATTGCTCGGCGGTACGCTTTCAACCGCCTGGCCTTTTCTCGCTGCGAACGAGCGAAGAGGAAAGCTCCGGTCGTTAGGAACAAAAAGTGTTAAGGATCGGAAAGCTTACGTTGTTGGTTATGAACCAACTAATGGCAGCAACCTCGATATAAAACTCTACTTCGACGCGGAGACGTTTCAGCACCTTCGCACGGACTATCAACAGGAGTTCGTTGCTCCGACAGTAACGAACCCAGACAAGGCTGCCAGGCAAAAGGGAACTCGATTTAAACTCACTGAGGAGTTTTCGGACTTCCGCCGTGAAGGCTCGGTGGTTCTGCCGCATACCTATAAAGTCCAGTTCACGATCGAAACGGAAAGCCATCCGCTGCTACAGGATTGGGTTGTGACTTTGAATCAGTTCGTCCTTAACAAGACGCTCGACGCCAAACAGTTTGACCTCACTGCACCGTAAAAAGAGATACAACTCTTCCACAGATTACACAGATTGATTTGTCCATCTGTGTAATCTGTGGAGACGAATCCTTTTTATTGACATCCTCACTGTTGCGGTGTATATGCTTGCCGAGCTTTACCAATCCCAATGCTTTTCGTCCTCGGTCTCACCCCCATGACCTGAGCCCGGCCCGGACAAGGAGGTTAAGTCATGAAGCGCAAGTTGACTTTTCGAACACTCGTTTTGACTGTCTTTGCATTTATCGCAGTGCTGAGTCTCGGCGGCGGTGTCAGCGCCATTCAAGGCGATAAAAAGGTTCGGTTGTTAGACGATTGTGAGCCCACGACTTTCAATGAAGAACTCGGTGCAGGCACCTGTATCGGTAATGGACGTACAACGATTGACGAGTTCTTCGCAGAACTCGCAGCAACTCAGGATGTGCACACATGGCGCAACCAACCGAGCCAGATGCATCTTAATGTTGGTCGCCCGCTACTCATCGAGAACGTTGGTGGCGAGGCGCACACCTTTACTCCCGTCGCAGCCTTCGGCGGCGGCTTTGTTATTCCGCTAAATGGTATTTCCGGTAATCCTGTGCCGGCTCCAGAGTGCCTGAATCTGGGAGCATTAGTCTTCATTCCCGCTGGTGGGGTTGAAGAGGGTCCGACTGCCGGCAGTTCGGATTTACCAGTCGGCATTTCCAGATTTCAATGTTGTATCCATCCGTGGATGCGTACTGTCGTAGAGGTCGCTGCTCCCGGACCACCAAGTGCTCCTGAAGCAGCCAACGCCCATCGCGGTCACCACTGATCGCGATGCACATAAGTTGTCCTGGCCGCAGATGAACACGGATAACGCAGATCAGCGTCTATCCGCGTTCATCTGTGGCTCACTCAGTCTTTTCGATTGACAGCGGATCGGAAAGTAGTATCATTGCCGGGTCTCATTTCCGTTATATAAGGGCGCCGTATCCGCCTCCCTACGCGGTAGCTCTGCTTACCGAAAGCTACACCTAAACAATTCAAACCTTCCAATCTCTAAAACTCATGCGGTTGAAGAGATATCGCGATGCAGATAAGCGCCACGAGGAGCTACTGTGGAAAGGATGAGTTCGCATATGCATGACTATTGGAAAGATCGAATCGCCACGGACGAGTACACATTGCTTTATTCCGATTGCGAGGAGGACATCCCGCCGGACGAGGCTGAACGCATCGTAAATGACTTTCATGAGGGTATGCCCGACAACAATATAAGAGAGTACTTCATCAATCAGCCGACCATTTTCCGAGATTATAATCACTTAACTATAGCTCGCGACCCCGAGACCGATAGCACTATCGGGCTTTTAGGGTCGAAATGGTTCAGCTCTCCCGACATCACTTTCCTCTACTTATGGACAGCGATTAGTGTTCATCGCGTGCGAAGGAAGGGCTTATTGAACACTTTGTTCCTTTGGCAACTGGAAAAATCCATTGCTGAAAAAGGTGTCCCCGCCGTTATCGTGACGAAGACAACTAACCCGATAGTTTTCAAAGCCATAAGAAGTTTCCACAGCTTCGTACCCGGTTCGCGGCTCTATCCGAATATCGACGGCTCAGGCCAGGAGGCTGAGTTGGTCAAGCAGGCGCATAACGTCGTCGCCCTGCTCTGCCCGACGCTCGAAGTTAAATACGACACCGGCATGATTCTCAAAGGGATGTCAACGCTGGCCGTTAACTTTTACCCTGAGTTACCCACTTCAGGAGACCCGGTTATAGATGAATATTTCAGGAAGAATCTGACCCCCGACGATCAAGTCCTGATGCTGGTGGATATTCCGCCGGCAGTGCACCGCTCCATCCATGCCCTCCTCGCACACGCTCGGTCGAGTAATTACAAACTGAATGGCGTCCCGGTGTAATGATGCCATTCCTTGCGTTGCTGCCGTATACGAAAACTGAAAATCCGTAAAGAGGTGATTTTATGCAAATGGACGACTTCCTCCAGAAGCTAACTGACATCATTTGGGAGCGCCGGAAAATTACCAGTCCTCTCTATCAAATCATCATGAGGGGAGAAGCAACGCTTCGCCTCTTGCAGAACTTTGTCATCCACCGGTACCCGATTAAGAATATCTATACTCGTAACGTGATGGGTGTCGGCAGTCGAATCGAAGATCACAAACTCCGGCGCTTATTCGTGGAGAACGTCTACGAAGAAGAGACCGGCGCGACTACGAATTCCGGCCGGCACGTGGAAATCTTTCTTACATTCGGTGAGTATCTCGGCGTACCCGCCGAAACAGTCCTCAACACGCCGCTCCTGCCCGAAACGAAGGCGCTGGTGGATTTCAATCTCAACGCTTGCAACAACACCAACGTCCCGATTGGCGACGGTGCCGCGTCTGTTCTGCTTCTGATGGAAGGTCAGCCGCCGATCGTTAACAAGAACGGCAACAGCATGGAATCTGTGATGCGCGACGTCTACAAGCTGCCCAGGAAGGCTTATGAGTTCTTTACTCATCATGCCTCGAGCAATGGCGACAAGGAATATGTCAGCGACCTTGAAACCACGCACACGTCGGCCATCGTGGAAGTATTGCGACGATACTGCACCACGGACGAATTACAGCAGAGCGCGATTCGCAGTCTAAAGACAGCAATCGATCTCCGGCACAAGCACTTCGATGCTGTGTACGAGAATTTCTATGATCCAAATGAACCCGTATTCAGGTATTCCGAACTCAGCGCTGAAGCCACTCACGGCGACTGAGTTATAAGTCGTAAAGCAAGAAAGTAAGACCTCGTGGTTGCGTTACCCTCGCTCACGAGTATTCCCCCTGACTCCTCGCTCGCTACCCTAACTGTTCAACGGTGAGAACTCTGGAGGTGTATCATTGAGTCAAACCATTCCTCAAATACTGGACGTCACCCTTCGTGATGGCGGGTATGTGAACGATTGGCAGTTTCTTATCCCGAACGCCCTCGCAATTGTTTCGACCCTTGCAAAGGGCGGTATGCCTTACATCGAGGTGGGCTATTACCATCCGCCACACTCGTCCACTAATGGTTCGGGGCATCGCCTTGGACCATCAGCTTACTGCCAACATGAATATCTTGAGGCCGTGTCGCGCGTGGGTGGCAACTCCAAGCTCGGTGTGATGGTCCACCTGAACGATGTGCTGCCCACTGATTACACGTTTCTTGCCGATCACGACATTTCCACCGTGCGCTTCGTCGTGCCCGGTTCGAACATTCAACAACTCGAGCCGCACATCGACGCAGCGCAGGCAGCTGGCCTAATCGTTTCCGTTAATCTCATTAGGGCCAGCCAGCGCTCGGACGAGAACATACTGCTTTGCGCAAGAGCCGCGCAGGATCTGGGAGCT
>JAICQI010000305.1 GCA_025937955.1 Pyrinomonadaceae bacterium | reverse complement strand
GTGCCGCCCGCAACCACCGGATGCGCCCACGTTGGCAGCGAGTCCTGCTGAATGCGGAAACGTCCCTTCTCTTTGTAACCCGTCGGTGTCGCTTCAACCAGACCTACCACACCATTCTCACTCAACAAGTACAAATGGCCATCCGCATAAACCAGCGAGCCTTTGCCGACGCTGCGATCTCGCCACGCAAGCTCACCCGTATCAAACTTCATCGCCGTAAGAATAGAGCTCGAGAATCCGTACAAGTGATCTCCAATCAACACCGAACTGCTGTGATGATTCTTCATATCCTTGGTGAAGTAGATCTCCTCCGCCTTGTTATCGGGCTTGATCTCAACGACGCCGCCACCCGTGCCATAGTCAGACGAGATAAAGATCCTGTTTGCACGCACGATCGGTGTCGCGGCATTCGCTGTGCGGTTGGACGGCCGCTCGTATTCCCACAACAGACGTCCATCTTTTGAGTCGAGACCAACGGCGCGTTGCCCGGTGAAGAACACCACCTGCGTTACGCCATTTATCTCCACCGGGATTGCCGACGAATAACCCGCTTTATCGCTCTGGCTCTTCCAGATCACCGACCCATTAGCTTTGTTAAGGGCAACAATGGATGCTCCAGGCCCACCGGCATTCACCAGCAGTTTGTTCCCCAGCACCAGCGGCGACTCACTGATCCCCCAAATGATGTTTGACCCGCCAAACTCTTGCAAAATATTCTTGGACCAAACGATCTTTCCCGTACGTGCATCAAGCGCGGACAGATCGCCGTTGCCGCCCAGCGCGTAAACTCGATCGCCATCGATCGTCGGCGTCCCTCTTGGTCCATCGCCACGATCGTTTCGAAAAGCTGAACCGTGCGCAGTGGCCCATGCTTCTTTGCCGGTAGCGACGTCAAACGCCACCACAAACTCGCGGTCACCACGGACCCCCATCGTGTAGAGCTTGCCATTTGAAATGGCAAACGAGGAATAGCCACGTCCTGCGCCGTTTGCTTTCCAGGCCAGCGGCGGACCTTCAGCGGGCCACTGCTTGAGCAGTCCGGTTTCTTTCGAAATACCGTCGCGATTTGGACCACGCCACTGCGGCCAGTTACCGGCAGATTGGGCCAACGCCGCAGACGCCACGCTCAACAACAATACCGTTGCAACGAATAAAAGCCTAAACTTCATTCTGATCTCCTTCGTGTTGAAAAACTCGATCAATGTGGGGAGACACGAAGATTCCGACTAAGACTGCGGCTTGAAGTAAAGCACTAAGCCACCACCCAGCGCAGCCAAAACAAAACCCAAATAGAGCAACGGATTCGGTGAAGTCTTCGGCGGGTGCAACCACATCGAATACAGCACGTTGACCAGTGGCGCTCCCGCAAAAACCAGCGGCATCACGTAGGTCGGCAACCCTCCCGATCTGAATGCGTAGATGATGCAAACCGCTCCCGCCGCGCCGAGCACGCCGGCCGCCGTCGCACCAACCGAGCCTTTCATCGTGAAGCCGTTGAGCTGTCCCTGAGCGGAAAGACTAATCACAGGGACCAGCACGCCAATTAAGAAGTAAGCGATTCCCACACACAGCAGTGCGCGCATGGGATTACCGAGCGCTACTTGCCCGCGATGCAAAGCAGGACCATAAAGACCCCACGACAGCGCGGCGCCAAGAGCAAAAAGGATCCAGAGCATTCAGACCTCCAAAGTTTGAGCCGCAGATACGGCGGATGAAGACGGATTTAATGCTTAGTAAAACTGAAACTCAGAAAAGGCTTTCGCCGTAATTCTAACACCTGAGGCTTAGACATAGCAGCAACTCATTTGTTAAGGTCTGCCGAACACGGACCAATCCAAAATCCTGAATTGGGAGCAAAATTTTGAAGCCGAACTTTCGAACCCTCTTCCTATTCGTTCTTTCTCTGATGCTGCCGGCGACGATCGCGGCGCAAACGCATCGCGGTTCCTTGCGAGGCACTGTCTACGATCAAAATCAGGCCGCCGTCACCGGAGCGCAGGTCAGCCTAACGAGCACAGCCACCGGCGATGTTCGTACGACTACGACGGACGGCAACGGGCAATTTGCAATTACGTCCTTACCGTCAGGCGAATATGAAGTGACAGTGGAAGCGTCATCCTTTAACACTCACAAAGAAAAAATTGAGGTATTTGTAAACCAGGAGCAGCGCCTGGATTTGAGTCTCAAGGTCGGCACCTTAGCGCCGCAAATAGTTGAGTCGTCCTTCACTGAGCTGTTGAAGAAAGATTCGGCTTCACTGGGGTCCGTTATCGATAACCGTCAAATTACCGGACTGCCACTCGACGGCCGGAACTTTTACGAGCTCAGTCTGCTCGTACCCGGAGCGGTGCCGGCCGCTCCCGGCTCGGCTGGATCCGTTCGCGGTGATTTCGCTTTCAGCGTCAACGGCGCCCGCGAAGATGCAAACAACTTCCTGCTTGATGGTGTTTACAACATCGATCCGAAACTGAACACGTTCGGTGTGCGGCCATCGCTTGATGCGATTCGCGAGTTTGAGATGTTGACGAGCACCTACGATGCTTCGTTTGGCCGCAATCCGGGCGCGCAGGTAAACGTGATCCTGAATTCCGGAACAAACGACTTTCACGGTTCTGTCTTCGAGTTTCATCGAAACGCGGCGCTCGATGCGCGCAACTTCTTCGCACCCGCTTCAGAACCGAAACCGAAGTACATTCGCAATCAGTTTGGCGGCGCGCTCGGCGGGCCTATCAAACGTGATAGCACGTTCTTCTTTGCGGACTACGAGGGAACGCGCTCGCGTGAAGGCATCACGCGCATCACAAACGTGCCGACCGCGCTCGAGCGCGCCGGTAACTTCTCGCAGAGTCTCTTCGGCCCGCCGGTTAGTCCATTCCCGGGCCTGCCGTTCACCGGCGGCATCATTCCGGACTTCCTGATCAACCCGGTCGGCCGTGCGATCGCTAATCTGTATCCATTGCCAAACCGCAACGTGCCGTTTCAAAACTTCGTCTCGTCGCCGGTACTCCGCGACGACAACGACAGTTTCGACGCGCGCGTGGATCATCATCTGAATAGTCGCGCCGAGCTGGCGTTTCGATACAGCTTTGGCGATCGCAATCTGTTTGAACCGTTTACCGGTCCGTCTTTTTCAGTCGTTCCCGGATTCGGCGACACGGTGAAGCGGCGCAGTCAGAACGGAATGGCGGCGGTGACACTCATGTTGACGCCAAACCTGATCAACGAGAGTCGAGTAGCTTTTAGCAGGGTGGCGGCGTCAGTCACACAAGAAGCGAGTGTGCTGAATTCTGAGGTCGGCTTGCCGACGATTTCACCGCGCGCACGTGATTTGGGACTGAGCTTCATCACCATCACTGGTTTTTCGCCGCTCGGGGATGAAGGCAACAACCCGCAAAACAGCGTCACCAATGTTTACCAGTTTCTGAACAACTCGAGTTATGCGCGCGGCAATCACGTGTTCAAATTCGGCGCCGACCTGCGTTTTTCACAACAGAACGCTTTTCGTGATGTTGAGTCGCGTGGCCGGCTTCAGTTTTCACCGTTTGGACAGATCACGTTCAATGCACTCGCTGATCTCTGATTAGGTTTTCCGTTCCTGACCAGCGTTGCGCAGGTGGATAATCCACAACAAATCCGCACTGAGAGTTATAACTTCTTCATAAACGACAGCTATCGCATCACACCACGACTGACGTTGAACGGTGGACTGCGTTACGAATACAACTCGCCCGCAGTTGATGCTGAAGACCGCGCGAATATTTATGACGTCGCGACGAGAAACCTCGTGGCCGTGGGCACTAACGGTGTCCCGCGCAGCGGTTTCGACGCCGATAAGAACAACTTTGCTCCGCGCGTCGGCTTTGCCTGGACGCTCGGAGAAGACGAGAAGACGGTACTGCGCGGCGGTTATGGCGTTTACTACGATCAGTCTCCGCTCGCGCCGGCTGAAGCGCTCTACTTCAACTCACCGTTCTTCGATAACAACATCTTCTTCTCGTTGCCGGGCTTGCCGCTGACGCTGAACGATCCGTTCCCGTCGTTCTTCCCGTTCCCCTTGCCCGATTCGGCGCTCGCGATCCAGCGCGATCTGCGCACCGGCTACATGCAGCATTGGAATTTCAACGTGGAACGGCAGCTTTGGCGCGCGAGTGTACTGGAAGTCGCATACGTGGGTTCGAAGGGAACGAAGCTCTTGACTGCTCGCGACATCAACCAGCCGCAACCGAGCGTGTTGCCACCGGGACTGCCCTTTGTACCGCGACCCGATCCGCGGTTTGACGACATCGACCTGCTCGAGTCGCGCGCCAATTCCAGTTACAACGCGATGCAAGTACGTTTTCAGCAACGCCTGACACGTGGGTTCTCGGCGCTCGCGTCTTACACATGGTCCAAGTCGATCGACGACGCTTCAAACTTCTTCAGCAGCGCCGGCGATCCAAACTTCCCGCAGAACAGTTTCAACGTCGCCGCCGAGCGCGGACGATCGAATTTCGACGTTGCGCACCGGTTATCGGTGAGTTACTCGTATGCGCTTCCGTTTAGAAGATATGAAGGAGTTGCGGGTACGCTCTTGAACGGATGGGAGACGTACGGCATCGTGACGCTTCAAACAGGAAGACCTTTCACCGTGGCCCTGCTTTCTGAAATCGACAACAGCGGCACCGGCAGATCGATTCTCGGTTTCGGCGCCAACGACCGGCCTAACCTGGTTGGGAATCCCGAGCTGTCGGATCCGACGACCTTGCAATGGTTCAACACGACGGCCTTTGCGTTCCCACCCCCGGGTACGTTCGGAAATGCGGGCAGGAATATTTTGGACGGTCCAGGATTTCAAAACGTGAACGCTTCGCTGCTGAAGAACACGAGAATTACTGAACGCGTCAATCTGCAGTTCCGGGCCGAAGCCTTCAACCTATTCAATCATCCAAACTTCAACCTGCCGGACAACTTCCTCGGCTCCCCCACGTTCGGCCGGATCACATCAGCACGTGACCCAAGGCACATTCAGTTTGGGTTAAAGCTATTGTTTTAGCCACCGATTTGCGCAGACGAACGCGGATTTAATCTGAAGAATCCGCGTTCATCTGTGAGCGATCGTCATAGGACAAATACTTCGCGGAGAGCAGAAGGTCCGATTCGTCGGGGGTTGGGACTTGGGGGACGATCGTGCCATCGACTTGTTCGTAGAGTGGTGGGGGGATCTCGGCGAATTCGGACATTGGGCCATAGATTGAATCAACGCCTTCCTTGAACACATCGCCAATTAAGAGATTAATGATGTGGACGCGCTCTTCCGGATACTTACGCAGGAAGCCTGAGAAGCTGAAACCGTCGTTGTAGAACGCGTAGACCAGCTTGCGCATCGACTCGATCCCGCGATCCAGCTTCGCCTGGAATTGTCCGAGCCGTGCGGCGGAGAAGTCGTCGTGATTGAAAGAATCGTGAATGGCGTCCGCGGCCAGCTCCGCCATCTTGAGCGCCAACAACACACCTGAGGAATAGATCGGATCGAGAAAACCGTAAGCGTCGCCGATGATGATAAATCCGTTACCGGCGTTGTGTTTGGAACGATACGAGTAATCGAGGATCGAGTAGATCTTATCGACACGCGTGCCTTCGGCCACGCGCCTCCGGACCGACTCACACTTCTCGATCTCTTCGTTAAAAATCTTCGCCAGGTCCTGCCCGCGGCCTTTCAAAAGATAATCGGGATCCGCAACGATGCCGACACTGGTGATGTCGTTTTCGAGCGGGATATACCAGAACCAACCACCGCTACCCGGCTCGGTGCGCAGCACAAGCGTTGCGCCACCGTTTAGATCGGGCTCGCGGTGTGCGTCTTTGAAGTAAGAATAGAGCACAGCTTTCTTCAGTTTCGGATCACGAACGCGCCAGCGAAACTTGTTCGAGAGCATTGCCGTCTGACCGGTCGCATCGACCACGACCTTCGCGTAAAACTTCTCACGCGTGCCGTCCTGCATCTGCACTTCAACACCGACCGCTTGATCGCCTTCAAACAACACCTGCTTGACCAAAACACCCTGATGCACTACCGCGCCCTGTTCGGCGGCGTGATTGATCAGCATGTGATCGAACTGCGCGCGTGTGATCTGCCACGTGACGGCGCTCTCGTGATGCACTGCTTCGAAGAAGTAGAACGGGCGCGACTCTTTGCCCTTGGAGTTTGCAAACTGCACGCTGTACTTCCGCACGAATGGACTCTCTCTCATTTTTTCGAGCAAGCCCAAACGACGGAAGGTCCAGTAAGTGTCAGTCATCAGCGACTCGCCGATATGATGACGCGGAAATATTTCTTTCTCGAAAAGGATCACCTGGCGCCCTTCGCGCGCCAGGATGCCGGCAACGGTGCTCCCTGCGGGTCCACCACCCATTACGATGACGTCGTAAGTATTGTTATTCATGCGTAGCGTACAGTTCTCAGTTCAGGTTCAAAAAAATCAATCAGGAAGTGATCCACTTCCAACAGCCCGCGACGCGTCAGCGAGACGTTTCCGTTTTGACGTGCCAGCAGGTCTTTTTCTTCCAGTCCTTCATACACAGGACGAAATTCGTTCCAAACATCAATACCAAACTTCTTACGGAAATAACCGGTATCGAGCCATCCGGTCTTCAACTGCAAGACCATCTCGCGAATCAATCTCTGTTTCGGCGTCAGCGAAACGGCCCGCAACAGCGGCAGGCGATCCTCGTTAAGGATGCGCACATACTCCTCGAAGTTGTGCGCGTTCTGGAAATTAACGCCGCCGAAATGCGAAAACGACGAGACTCCGATTCCGACCATGTCGCCGCCGTGCCACAGTGCATCCCTGTAGATAAATCTGCAAGTTTTCGTCTTCGTCGCGACGATGTCGCTGCCGGCAATCTCGTAGTCGTGCGCGAGGAACTGTTCGAATGCATAATCGAGCCAACGACGTTTCGTGGTCCAGCCGGCGATGGGCGATGTGATT
>JAICQI010000270.1 GCA_025937955.1 Pyrinomonadaceae bacterium | reverse complement strand
ACTGCGGCGTCTACCGTCCGGAGTTCGACTGTCGCATGCGCAATCTCAGTCGGCCCTTCTGCGCCGTTTGCCAGCAAGTGATCGTTAAGAAACTGACGCCGTTCCTGCCGAGTTAGTGCTTGTCGCCAGACTTCGGCTTTTGCTTGACTGAATCCAAATCCGCAGGCTAGTGTGCATCGGTCAATTTATTGACCAACACTTTCCATACCAGGGCCGTAGCTCAGCTGGGAGAGCATGACTGGCAGTCCTCGGCCTACCGCTTGCTAATCAATAACAATTACACAGTTTAAAGTTGATTTTCAGTGGGTCCATTCGGCACGTTGACACGTTCTTTATTCAGAATTACTCTTCGCATACCCTCTCGGGCAGTGTTCTTCTAATAGGCTCAACACGTTAACTTGCTAAGGTTGGTCCACAAGATGTTTTCCTGACGGAGTCAGAGATAAGCTCGCCTGCCTTCGTCCGCTAAATACTTTTTAATGGCAGTTCCTTCTAATACTCTGCTTTCAGAGCGTCCTGCTAATGGGTCAGAACTCAATGATAGACCAGACCGCATTTGAAAGGCTGCTGTTTTGGCTCAATCCTGACCGCGACCAGGCTGCTCAGAAGTACGAGGCTGTGCGCCGGCGTCTCGTCGAGATCTTCGCGAGCCGCGGCTTTCCCGATGCCGGACGACTCGCGGATGACACCATCGATCGGGTTATCTCGAAAGTAGAGAAGGTATCGGACGGCTGGGTGGGCGACCCTGCTCATTTCTTTTTGGGAGTAGCCAGGAAAATAATGCTTGAAAGGTCAAAACCTGCACCGACCGTTCTGCCTCCGCCGCCGCCAGACGAAGACGACATTGAGCGACGAGAGCGAGAAGATCGCTGCCTCGAAAAGTGCCTGGGATTACTTTCGGGGGAGAATCGCAAACTGATTTTGGAATACGTAGATGGTAAGACGAAGGAGCGGCTGGAACAGGCTCAGAGTCTTAAGCTTACGCCTAACGCCTTGAGAATCCGCGTCTATGAAATCAAAAAGACCATTCGGCCTTGTGTTGAAAAGTGTCTCGAAGAGGAGACACGTTAAGGAAATTAAATGCCCGTAGTTACCATATAAGAGTAGAGTTCCTGGCCACTCGCGGGAAACTTAAAAATGTCACAGGATGTAATAGATCGAAATACGCTTAGGCGATATCTGCTCGGAGACCTAACGCAAGAAGAACAGCTTGCTCCTGTAGAGGAGCGGCTGTTGGCTGAAGATGACTTTTTCGAAGAATTCCAGTTAGTTAAAGAGGACTTAATCGATCAGTATGTAAATCAGCAACTTACCGCCGAGGATCGGCGACGTTTTGAGCAACATTTCTTAATCACCGCCGAACGGCGCGAAGATGTAAGGCACGCTCAGGCGTTATCTCGTTACGCCAGGAAGAGCCGGCAGGAAGCAGAGCAACCTGAAGAAAAAAAACACTTGAAGGATGACCGACCGCGTCGTGGGTTTCTCTGGGCGTGGCTTTTACCAACACCGAGCTTCAGGTTTGCTGCAACTTTGGTACTCATGGTAGGCGTCGGATTCCTCGTATGGCGCACTTTTATTTACCGCTCCGACCTCCAACAAGGCCTGGAGGAACTTAAAATTGCCTACAGGCTTCAACGACCTGTTGAAGCACGAGTTTCAGGACTCGACTACGCACCAGGCCCAACAAGAGGAAGCAATGAAGTTAGAATCGATGGCCCTTCCCGTGAACGCGCAGCACGATTTTTGTTTTACGCGGAGAAAGATGACCCTGGTCCTGAGTCTTACCATGCACTCGGATTGTTTTTCCTGACGGAAAAGGAACTCGATCAAGCAATAGAGCAGTTCAAAAAGGCACTCGCGCTCGATCCAAACGGCGCGCAGATCCATAGCGATCTTGGAGCCGCACTACTTGAAAAAGGAAAGCTTTATAAGCTGAATGGTGAAGACGGGAAGAGTCTTGAAACACTCTCTGAAAGCCTCGAGCATCTGAATCGTTCGCTCGAGTTGAATACGAATTTGCTGGAGGCGCTATTCAATCGCGCGCTTGTTCGCGAGTACATGGGGTTACCGCAGCCGGCGGCCGAAGACTGGCGAAAATATCTTGAAAAAGATTCGCAGAGTCCGTGGGCCGATGAAGCCCAGCAGCACTTAAAGGATATAGAATCGCAGACATCGAAAACCTCACAAAACAAAGAAGAAATTTTGGCGGCTTTTCTCGAGGCGTTCGCAGCCCGCGACGATGAAAGTGCCTGGCAGCTGCTGTGCTTGAACCGCGACAGCACCGGCGTTCTGGTTGAGAATCAGTTGCTGGATCGATATTTGAATCTGGAAGCCAGTGGCCGCCTGGATGATGCAAAGCAGAGTCTGCAGGCGCTTTCGTATGCCGGCGAGCTGGAATTCAAAAGAGCGAATGATCATTATGTTAAGGACGTGGTCCGGTTCTATCGATCATTAAATCGTTCTCAGCGCGTTGAACTTGCAGAAGCACGCAGCTTAATGAGCCAGGGACACGACAGTTTGAAAAAACGCAAATCGGAAGCAGCCGCAGAATACTACAGCAAAGCCCAGTCGATTTTTGAGCGGTTTGGAGATAACGTCGAGTTACTCTATCTAAAATTTCCAATCGCGCATACGTATCTGGATTCACGTCAATCAGAACGCGGTCTGGCCACTTTTCAGGACGTGATCCGCGAGTCAGAGGCCAACAGTTATCGATGGTTGCTTTCGCAAGCACTCAGTGGAATGGCTAATGCGCAAGTTGGATTTGACGACTATTCTGCCGCACTCGCTAACAACTATCGCTCACTGGAAATATCGAAACAGATCGGCGACGTCAACGGTCAAATGAAGTCCGCTGATCAGTTGTCGATTGTGTACACGCGCCTCGGGAATTACAGCAAGGCGATCGAACGTCAAATCGAGGGCCTGGCTCTCATAAATAAATATTACGTCGAGCCGCGGCAGGCCTGGCGAACGCATTTCTTAATGGCCACGCCTCTTCATTTGCTCGGCCTGAATGCTGCTGCGGAACTCTTTGAAAAAGAATCGCTGAGAGTTGCCAATCAAGCTGGTAGCCCATATTTCATCTGCCGGTCTTATATTGGTCTCGCGGTTATATATGCCACTCAGCGCAATTTCGATGAAGCGACGAAGAATGCGCGCCTGGCATTTGATCTGGCGAAGAGTAATGAAAGCCCCTCTTCACGAAGCGACACGATGGGCTATTCCTCCTTGCAGCTCGGGCACGTCTACAGGCAAGTTGGTGACTTCAGCAAGGCAATGGAAAGTTACGATGAGGTCATTAAAACGTATGGACCTGACTATCCAGCCTTTGCCTACGCCGCCCACAAAGGAAAACTTCTCTCATGCCTGGCGCAGGGTGGTTGTCCAACGGCGCAGCAGGAAGTCGAGTCGACGCTTGAGCTGTTTGAAAAGTACCGCTCGAAGATTGTTGAAGAAGAAAACCAGTTCGTTTTTTTCGACGCCGAACAGAACGTTTATGATGCAGTGATTCAATATGAATACTCGACAACTAGAAACTCTTTAGCAGCCTTTGATTTGTCGGAAAGATCGCGCGCTCGATCACTCCTGGGCCTGACCGCCGAAACGATCCCGGACAAGACTGACGGTAATCACAACACGCAAAGTGAGCCAGTTTCCCTACCGCCCTTGCGCTCCGCGGAGATTACACAGCGGATGCCTGAGCAAGCGCAGATAGTCCAGTACTCGGTACTTCCAGAAAAGACTCTTATCTGGATTGTGAGCGGGTCTGGCATTCAATCGTTTGAGCAGGCGATTAGTGCCAAAGATTTGCGCGACAAAGTGTCGAGGTATTTGCAGCTCCTCACGAGTCCTTCGCTAAACAATGAGGCGGAGCTGAAGCGTGCTTCCGTGGAATTCTACGATCTTTTAATCAAACCCGTGGAAACTGCGCTGGATCGTAAGAAGCAACTCTGCATCGTGCCTGACAAGGCACTCAACTACTTGCCTTATGGCGCTTTCGTCTCCAGCTCATCCGGAAAGTACGTGGCGGAGGAATTCGTTTTGACACGCTCCCCCAGCGCGACGCTCTTTATCCTTAGCTCCGAAAGCGCGCGCGACAGAAATACGCCGGTTGCGGAGAGTCTATTGATCGTGGGTAACCCGCGTTTCGATCGCGCCGCGTTCCCGATGCTGGCTGACCTGCCGTCGGCTAAGAGGGAGTCTGAAGAGATCGCCAGACTCTACAATGCGCCGTCACCGCTGACGGGAGACAGGGCATTAAAGAGCCGCGTTGTTCCCGACATGGAAAAGGCGGATGTTATTCATTTGGCCTTACATGCGGTCGTAAACGACCACTCACCGCTGCGTTCGAAACTCTTGTTTGCAAACGACAGATCATCCGAAGGAGCAGACACACTGGAGATCAGCGAGATCTACAAGCTCCGTTTACCACAGACCAGATTAGTGGTGCTCTCCGCCTGCCAGTCAGGAGCCGGACGTTATTACGACGGAGAAGGCACGATCGGCATCTCGCGACCGTTCATTGCCAAGGGTGTGCCGTTGGTGGTCGCGAGTCTGTGGCCCGTAGATTCTGACGCGACTGCCCAACTAATGATCAATTTTCATCAGAGTCGCAAAAGTGGTCGTTCGACTGCCGACGCCCTCGCGCTTGCGCAACAAGCAATGCTTCATGGCACGGACAGTCGTTACCGCCATCCTTACTTCTGGGCGCCTTTCGTGACGGTCGGCGGATACGCGCGGTTCTAATTGCCCAGTCCTTTTCGCATCCAGGTCATAAGGTCTTCAAAAGCCGCAAATGTTTTGCCCCTGATCCCCATTACAGATTAGGAAATCAAAGAGAGGAGAAACGGAGATGCCCGCAAAGGTTACGCTAGTTCTCAAAGGATTGATCGCCGTATTCGTTAACCCGGATAGAACTTTATGTACGGTTGGCGTTCTGGAGGACGTACCCCCCCAGCACAACCTAAGCATAATTTTCAGGAAACCAGGAGACGCAGGTCCTGTAGAAGATCTACGCTTAGAACCCCCAAATATCGCATTTAACCTCCAACTCGATGTCAGTAATATCTCACAAACAGGCATCACTTTTCGGAAGCCAACGCCGATAAACAGGCAGGCTAATTTCACTGCTGAGAATGGAGATTCCTTCAGTTGGGTAGTCGATTTAGAGAATGCGGAACTCTACAACACGGAGCTCGGCGCGAGAAGAAGTGCTTTCAGTCCCATTCTCACGTTTACCAACGGTGACTTGTTCACGCACCGCGTTAGCAGGAGTGCTTTATTTATCCAACGAGGACTCTTCTCTCCCATGAGGAGATTTGGTTTCGTGGCAACCGAGATTGGAGTCGATTTTTCTCTGGATAGGCCAGAGAGTACGGCAGTTTTCCTGAACGGAACGGAATCAATTCCGATCCCGGACCCGACTCAAAACTGGGAAATCGAAGTCAATAATGACGCTGATACCCACCTGGACGTCGTCACGGATGCAAACCACTACTACAAAGCGGTGGGACTGCAACTTAGTGAGGCAGAGCGGATCATGTTTATGTCAAAACATACACCCGGAGGACCACCAGCGGGTCCTGAGGCCGCCTGTTTTTCAACTTTCCTCGGCCAGAGCCAACCGCAAGGATGAGTATGCGAAGAGCAAGGTTTGGACAGCGAGAAACTTCAGGCATCGGCGTGCATCGGAGTTTCTCGCGCCTTCCAAATTTACATTGCGCGCCGAACTTATTATGACAAGAAAATTTCCACCTCCAGCACCGCGCGAACTCGTTGTAATCGTTGACCCTAAGGCTGGCATACGAGTCAGAAACGGACAAGTCATCTCGATCTTCGAAGAATATCAGGCTAACGCTAAGGCGATGGCGGATCTGATTCTGGCTGAACACGCCAAAATAGGGCCTCTCTATGGAGTTAGCGAGGAGTTATTACTCGAAAGAACGTCAAAGACGAAAACCATGATGGGCGTGGGACAGCGGCTTGACTTATCGATTTTCTACAAGGTTACGGCGCCGGACGAAAAACTCAAATCAATGGTTCCCAAGCTCCGGGCGCTTAAAGTGGTCCAGTCTGCTTACGTCAAGCCCGGCGTCGAGCTGACAATAAAGGACAGCATTATAGAGTCGCGCGATGGTTTAGAGTCGCGTCACAGTATAGAGTCGGACGATGGTTTAGTAGCAGTTACGATCACGGAAAACTTTCTGCAACGGCATTTAAATTCTGTTTCAGAGGGTGGTATGGGTGTGCCGTGCGCGTGGGTCATCGCGGGTGGCAAGGGTGCCGGTATAAACATTATCGATGTAGAAGGGGCCTGGAATTTTTCACACGAAGACTTATGGGTAAACCAGGGCGATCGACTCGCGATTGATGAGAGTGCGGAGAGGAATGATTCCGGGTGGAGAAATCATGGCACAGCGGTTCTTGGAGTTCTCGGTGGCGATAACAACAGTTTCGGTATTACTGGGATCTGTCCTGAAGCGTTTGTGCGCACCGTCTCAGTGTTTGGAAATATTGAGGGTACCCCTTCAGAGTGGAGTGCCGGCGCCGCAATTGTCCGTGCCGCTGACAACCTTGGTGCAGGGGATATTCTTCTGCTCGAACACCATCTACCCGGTCCCAATGCCGGCTTTCAAACCCAGGAGGATCAGGTCGGCTATATTCCGATTGAGTGGTGGCCGGACAATTTAGCTGCAATCCAATATGCTACCGACAAGGGCGTTATTGTTGTCGAAGCTGCTGGTAATGGAAACCAGAATTTAAATGATCCCATTTACAATGACAGAGACGAATTATTCCCGGGCTGGTCGGAGAATCCATTCGCAAGAAACGAAGTTGATTCCAAAGCGATCGTGGTGGGCGCAGGCATGCCGCCCGTTGGGATCGTGACAAAAGACACCGAGCTGGCAGACCGTTCGCGTGAGCAATTCTCCAATTATGGTCCCATGGTGGATGCGCAAGGATGGGGCGATGGTGTGGTCACGTGCGGCTATGGCGGCTTGGGTTCAAGCACTGACGAAAATCGATTGTATACAAGTATATTCAACGGGACTTCCAGTGCCGCCGCCATGGTGGCCGGAGCTGTCGGTTGCCTTCACGGTATTTTACGAGCCCGGGGAAGCGCTCCTCTTGAGCCATTAGAACTCAGAGCTTTGCTTCGTAGGGACGACCTCAACTCCGCGCAGCAAATCGGCACGTTCAGTGGCAATCTAA
Source organism: Pyrinomonadaceae bacterium (assembly GCA_025937955.1). GTDB lineage: Bacteria > Acidobacteriota > Blastocatellia > Pyrinomonadales > Pyrinomonadaceae > PSRF01. The sequence continues at coordinate 315 of JAICQI010000270.1, read as the reverse complement.
GCGTGGTGAGAATTGGTCCCCGCCCGGACCTTTGTAGACTGATCGCTGAATTGACCCCGCCGCCGCCGCCCGGGTTCTTAAGCACAATATTTAGTCTGGTAACAGCATTTCTCCGGCGACTGTTTTAGTGCGAGAGTTTGCCAATGAGGGTCAGGGAGGCAATTACGGTCGAGCCGATAGTGACGCCTGGGAAGCCTATCAATAACCGTTCGTCACGTTCCCGGACGTCTTCGCGTGCAAGTAAACACAATCCACTCAAATCACGCCGCTGCTTGACTGAATCCAAAACGCTAGGCTAGTCTGCATCAGTCAATT
>JAICQI010000556.1 GCA_025937955.1 Pyrinomonadaceae bacterium | reverse complement strand
GAGGTTCGAGATCACGAGCCGCTCGTGGCGTTATCACCGGGACCGGATGGGCTCAGCGTGATCCGCAGGCTGCTTATCGAGGCGCCGGCATTTCTCAAGCAGAACGGACACTTGATCGTGGAGATTGGATTCGATCAGGGCGAAAAGGTGCAATCGATGGTTGATGCAGGCGTTTGGCGATTACTCGAACTGAGGCCCGATCTGCAACGCATTCCTCGGATCGTGGTTCTGCAGAAGCGGTAATTAGCTGCCACAACGCCGGCAACTGCGGTGTTTAGGTTTCGGAGCCGCGATAAGCGACAACATCAACAACCCCAGACATTGTAAGGAGACCGACGTTATGTACAGGTTTTTAGGCCGAACTCTGTTAATTGCCTCACTCGTGACCTTCACAGGCGTAGCCGCGTTCGCGCAAAAGGAAAAAGACAAAGACAAGGACCGATCGATGACTTGTCGCCAGAACAACTGGTACAACGACAGGCTGGTCGGCAATTGCGAAATCAGAGAGCAGACACTCGCGCCGAGTGGCGGCGCCATAGCCATCGACGGCAGGCAAAATGGTGGCGTTAACGTTAAAGGTTGGGACCAGCACCAGGTGCTGGTGCGTGCGCGCGTGCAGACTGGCGCGCCGACGGAAGCTGAAGCTGTCGAGCTCGGCAGGCAAATCAGAATCGAAACCAGTGGCGCTAAGATCTATGCGAGTGGTCCGGAGCCCCGGAAAGATTATCACTGGGACGTGAGCTACGAGGTTTTCGTCCCGCGTCGCAGCGATCTTTCGCTGGAGACCAAGAACGGTGGCATCGCGATCGCTGACGTTAACGGTCGTATTGACTTCAGTGCGCTGAACGGCGGCGTGGTTCTGAAGCGAGTCGGTGGAGCAGTGCGCGGCTCGACGACGAATGGTGGTCTAGTGATCGAGTTGAGCGGCGATCGCTGGGATGGCGATAGCCTTGACGTGAGCACGACGAATGGTGGCGTGATCATGTCAGTGCCTGAGAATTATTCGGCCAATCTGCAAACCGGGACTGTGAATGGAGGCATCAACACTGACTTCCCCGTGACGTTACAGGGTGGTCGAATTAACAAGCAGATCGCGCTCAGTCTTGGCTCAGGCGGCGCGATGGTCAAGGCGATGACGACGAATGGTGGCGTTCACCTAAAGCGGCCCGCATCCAACCAATAAATTTAGCCAGAGATTTCGCGGATGGATGCGGATTAATCCGGTGTTCATCCGCGTAAATCTGTGGCACTATGTCCACCATCGTGGACAAGTTTCGTATCTCCGGGGGCCGCCCTCTTCACGGCAGAGTCTCAATTAGTGGCGCCAAAAACTCGGCGCTACCTTGTATGGCGGCGGCGTTGCTCACGCCGGAAACCGTCACCCTGCACAACATTCCTTACGTCCGCGACATCATCACGCAGCGACGTTTGCTCGAAGATATCGGTGCCACAGTCTTAACTCCCGAGCTCAGAACACACAAGATCACCGCCGCGCATGTCGAGCTTTTCGAAGCGCCTTACGAGCTCGTGAAGACGATGCGCGCCTCTGTGCTGGCTCTTGGCCCACTACTTGCCCGGTTCGGAAAAGCAAAAGTCTCTTTGCCCGGCGGTTGTGCGATCGGCACGCGGCCCATCGATCTCCACCTGGCGGGATTCGAGAAGTTTGGCGCTGAGGTAAAACTCGAGTCCGGTAACGTTGTGGCTCGCGCGCCGAGTGACGGTCGCCTGCGCGCAGCGGACATTCACTTCAACAAAGTCACCGTCACGGGTACTGAAAACGTGATGATGGCTGCCACTCTCGCACGCGGAACCACGACGCTTCATAACGCCGCGCGCGAACCGGAAATCGTCGATCTCGCAGACCTGCTGAACAAGATGGGCGCCCGCGTTAACGGCGCCGGATCGGAAACAATTCAGATCGAAGGAGTGGAGTCGCTCGGTGGCGCCGAACACACGATCATTCCCGATCGAATCGAAACCGGTACGTTCATCGTCGCTGCGGCGCTAACGCAGGGCCGGCTCGAGATCAAAGATTGCCGTCCCGATCATCTGGAAGGCGTCATTGAAAAACTGAGATCGGTCGGCGTTATGATTAAAGAAGTCAATCCGACGACCTTGGAAGTTACGTGTCCGGATGGTCTGAAGGCGGGCAATGTAACTACCGAGCCGTATCCGGGTTTTGCAACCGACATGCAGGCGCAATACATGGTCCTGATGACGCAGGCGCAGGGAAGATCGGAGATCATCGAGACTGTTTTCGAGAACCGCTTCATGCACGCGTCTGAGCTTCAGCGCATGGGAGCGCAGATACACATCGACGGGCGTTCCGCGATTGTCGATGGTCCAACCATGCTAACTGGCGCGCGCGTGATCGCGTCGGATCTGCGTGCGTCCGCGTCGCTCGTCCTCGCGGGACTGATCGCGAAAGACGAGACGCTGATCGATCGCGTTTACCACATCGACCGCGGCTACGAGAAGATCGAAGCCAAGCTGCGCGCCGTCGGCGCTGACATTGAACGAATCATTGCGCCGGTGATGACGGCGCCGATTTTGGAGCCGGTTTAGTCAAGGAGGGCCCGATGGCAGACGAGAATTGTCTTTTTTGCAAGATCATCGCCGGGAAGATTCCGGGCGATTTCGTTCATCAGGATGAGCGGTGCGTGGTGATTCGCGATATCAATCCGCAGGCGCCGGGGCACGTCCTGGTGATTCCGCGCGAGCATCTGGAATCACTCGACGATGCTTCGCAAAAAGATGAGGGTCTGCTTGGTCACCTGTTGCGTGTTGCGGCGCGGGTCGCGAACGATCTGGGCCACGGAGAAAGCGGCTACCGCACGGTGATCAATACCGGCGCTGGGGCGGGACAATCAGTTTTTCACTTGCACGTGCATGTGCTTGCTGGACGCCCGCTCGGATGGCCGCCAGGATAGGCCGCAGATGAACACGGATTTCATTCACAGATTAATCCGTGTATGAAGTCCGTGTTTATCCGTGGCTAATATTCTGCCTAGACTTTTGGCGCGACCGCCCGTACCGCTTCCGAGACGCCCGCCTCATATTTCTTGAAATTCTCATTGAACCTGCGGGCGAGATCCTTAGCCTGACGATCGTAAGCTTCCTTGTCTTCCCAGGTGTTGCGCGGTTGCAGCACTTCCTGCGGAACGTCAGGACACGAAACTGGAACGTTAACTCCGAAGATCGGATCCGGCGTGGTCTCAGTCTGCGCCAGCGAGCCGCTGAGTATCGCGCGAATCATCGCACGCGTGTAACTGATCTTCATCCGGTTGCCGACGCCGTATGGCCCACCGCTCCAACCAGTGTTCACCAACCAACACGCCGCATTATGACGCGCCATCTGCTTCCCAAGCAGATCTGCGTAGACGCCCGGATGCAGCACCATGAACGGCGCGCCAAAGCAGGTTGAGAAAGTCGCCTCGGGCTCTTTAATGCCTTTTTCAGTGCCGGCGACCTTCGCGGTGTAACCGGAGAGGAAGTGATACATCGCTTGTTCCGGCGATAGGCGCGCGACCGGCGGCAGCACACCAAAAGCATCGGCCGTCAACATGATGATGTTGCGCGGATGCCCGCCACGGCCTTCAGGAACGATGTTGTTGATGCTGGTCAGCGGATACGAAGCGCGCGTGTTCTCGGTTTTGCGTGAATCGTCGAGATCGATCTCGCGCGACGTTGGATCGTAGACCACGTTTTCGAGAATGGTGCCAAACATCTTAGTAGTGGCATAGATGTCAGGCTCGGCTTCTGCCGACAACTTGATCACCTTCGCGTAACAACCACCTTCGAAATTGAAGACTCCATCGTCGGACCAGCCGTGCTCGTCGTCGCCGATCAAGCGTCGTTCCGGATCCGCGGAAAGCGTAGTTTTACCGGTTCCGGAGAGGCCGAAGAAGATCGCGACGTCACCCTCGGCGCCGACGTTTGCTGAGCAGTGCATGCTCATCACATTACGCTGCGGCAGCAGGTAGTTCATGATCGTGAAGGCGCTCTTCTTCGTTTCACCCGCGTAAGACGTCCCTCCAATCAGTACCAAACGCTGGCTGAAGTCCATCAGGATAAACGTTGGCGATCGGGTGCCGTCGCGTTGTGGATCGGCGTGAAAGCTCGGGAAGTTGATGATTGTGAAGTCTGGAGTATGTGGCTCGGTTTCATCGCTATTACTGATGAACATCGTGCGCGCGAAGAGTGAGTGCCAGGCCAACTCATTGATGACTCGAACCGGCAAACGATACTTGTGATCGGCGCCCACAAACGTGTCCTGCACAAAAAGATCACGGCCTGTAGCATGGGCCATCATTCGCTCTTTCAGTGCATTGAACTTGTCCTGTGGAAAATCCTTGTTTACGTCGCCCCAAAAAACTTTGTCTTCGCTACCGGGCTCGCGCACGATCGCTTTGTCTTTCGCTGAACGGCCGGTATGTTCGCCTGTATCGACGAGTATCACGCCGTGATTTGAGAGGACCCCTTCCTCGCGACGCGCGATCTCTTCGTAGAGCTCGGGCGTGCTGAGGTTCCAGTAAACACGAGCGGGATTTTTGATACCGTAGCTGTCCAGCCCGTGT
>JAICQI010000129.1 GCA_025937955.1 Pyrinomonadaceae bacterium | reverse complement strand
TGGTGAGCTGTCCGGTAGTGACTCGAACGCGCTCCCACAGATTCGCGAAAACAGTGGTAACTATCCAGATCGCGAGCAACAGTCCCAAACTGACAAGCCACTTCCATTGTCCAAACACAAACGGCAACGCCGCCGCACTAATCACGCTGATCACAAAAGCCCAACGCAACCTGGTAACAAGATCGGGAAGACTCGCTTTCTTCCAACGCGCAATCGGTCCAACACCCATCAGGAACATCGCCGGCGCCATTAACGGCACGAACACGAGATTGAAGTACGGTGGACCAACTGACAGCTTAGCTCCACCAAACGCATCGACAATCAACGGATAAAGCGTTCCAAGCAGTACCGAACCTGCCGCAACAGTCAACAGCACATTATTCGAGAGCAACAGCGATTCGCGCGAGACAACGTCGAACTTGCCACCAAGCCCAACTTGTTTCGCACGCCATGCGTAAAGCAACAATGAACCGCCAATCACGACCACCAGAAACGCGAGGATGAAGATGCCGCGCTTCGGATCGGTGGCAAAGGCGTGAACAGAAGTCAGCACGCCGGAACGAACGAGAAACGTTCCCAGTAGGCTCAGCGAGAATGCCGCGATGGCGAGCAGCACTGTCCAGCTCTTAAAGCCGCCGCGTTTTTCGGTGATGGCGAGCGAATGTATCAGCGCTGTTCCCACCAGCCACGGCATGAAAGACGCGTTCTCGACCGGATCCCAGAACCACCAGCCGCCCCAGCCGAGCTCGTAGTAAGCCCACCAGCTTCCCAGCGCGATGCCACACGTCAAAAACATCCACGCCACGGTGGTCCATGGCCGCGACCAGCGCGCCCACGTAGCGTCGAGCTTGCCGCCGATCAGTGCGGCGATCGCGAAAGCAAACGCGACGGAGAATCCGACGTAGCCCATATAGAGCATCGGTGGATGGGCCACCATCGCCGGATCCTGTAGCAGTGGATTGAGGTCGCGACCGTCAAACGGCACCGGCGACAAACGCGCAAAAGGATTCGAAGTGAGCAGCATGAACAACAGAAAGCCCACGCTGATGAAACCCATCACGCTGAGCACGCGCGCCACCATCACTTCCGGCAAATGGCGACTAAACAGCGAAACGGCGACAGTCCAGAGAGCGAGCATGAACGTCCACAAGAGCAGCGAGCCTTCGTGCGAGCCCCAGGTAGCGGCGAGACGATAGTGCAGCGGCAGTCGTGAATTGGAATTCGTCGCGACGTTCAGAACGGAGAAGTCGTTGGTGATAAATGAATAGCCGAGACAACAGAAAGCGATTGCGACGAAGATAAACTGCGCCTGTCCAGCGGGTGCAGCGAGCGCCATCCACGCGCGGTTGCCGTTTTGTGCGCCGATGAGCGGCAAAGTGAACTGCGTGAGCGCGAGCAACAGCGCGATGATTAATGCGAATTGGCCTATCTCGGGAATCATTTATTTAGCACAAATAGTATTCGCCACAAAAAGGCACATAAAGCACAAAATGGAATCGAAAACAGTACTGTAATTAGTGGACTCAAACAAATGCTTGGATCTTTTTTTTGTGACTTTTGTGCCTTTTTGTGGCTGATTAGTTGTTAACTACACTCTTCGCGGCTTCGCGCGCGTGCTTGGCTTTGTCGAGCGCTTCGCCTGCTTCGGGAGGCATGTAGTTCTCGTCGTGTTTAGCCAGCACCTGCTCGGCATGAAAAACCCCGTCGGGGCCGATCTTGCCCTGCGCCACGCAACCGCGACCTTCTTTGAACAAGTCAGGGAGTATACCTTTGTAGACGACAGGAACATTGTGCGCGGTATCAGTCACCGTGAACTGTACGTTCAGGCCGTCGCGTTTCAGTGTGCCTTCCTGAACCAGTCCGCCGATGCGAAACGTGCGATCGACAGGCGCTTCTTTTGCTGCCACCTGCGTCGGACTAAAGAAGAAGACAAGATTATTGCGAAACGCGCTGGCGGCCAAATACGCGGCTATGCCGAGGCTCGCCAGTCCGATAACGATAAATGCGATGCGTCTATGACGTCGTTTCATTTGCACTCCCTCTCAAAACGGAAGCCGGAACGGAATCAGATGATTGCTGTTTCTGTTGCGTGAGCGCCTTCTTGCGTTGGCTCAAGCTTACGAGCTCCCAGACAATTGCGATCAGGGAAAAGAGGTATGAGCCCCAAATATAGAAGCCATAGCCGCCCATCGATAGATCTGGCCAGTTCATAATTACACTCCAACTTCGGCAAAGCGAGCCGCGTTTTGTTCGCGCTCAAGAATAATGCATCGCAGGCGTGTCAGCACAACCGCGACGGAGTAGAGCCAGCAAGCCGCCAGCATGATCAGCAACGCCGCCAGCATCGATCCGCGGATCGTTGGCTTTTGCAGAAGGCGAATCGTAGCACCCTGATGCAAGGTATTCCACCAGTTAACTGAGAAGTAAATAATCGGGATGTTGATGACGCCGACCAGCGCCAGCACGGCGCCGGCACGATCTGCGCGCCGCGGATCGTCAATCGCCGCTTGCAGCGAGATGAATCCGATGTAGAGAAACATCAGGATCAGCGTAGACGTCATGCGCGCGTCCCACACCCACCAAGTTCCCCACGTTGGCTTACCCCAGAACGCGCCAGTGACGAGTGAGATCAAGGTGAACATCGCTCCCGTGATCGCGAGCGCCGAAGCCATCATTGAAGAAAGCCGCGCGTTGAAAGCCCAACCGATGCCCGCATAGAAAGCCATCAGCACGTAGAGCAACATGCCCATCCACGCGGCCGGCACGTGAATAAAGATGATTCGGTATGCTTCGCCCTGTTGATAGTCGGCTGGGGCTATGAAGAACCCGACAAACATGCCGGCGGCAAACAGGATCGTCGCGGGAATCGCGAACCACGGGATCATCTTCCCGGCGACCGGGTAGAACATTGTGGGTGATGCGTATTTGTAGAGCTTCATGGTTTTAGTATTTTGGTCTTTCGTCTTAGGACTTCGGTCTTTGTCGCGTTCGAACCAAGACAAAACCCAAGACCTAAGTCCTAAGACCAAGCTCCAATCATTCCAAAGAGATCCTTAAAGCTGCGGCGGCGGCCCAGGGAGAAAAGAGCAGCGCCACGATTGCAAATGCTCCGAGCAAAGAAAGATGCGGCGCCGGGGTCGTTCCCATGATGCTCGCTGCGACAGCTCCGGAGCCGAAGATCAGTGCCGGAATATAGAGCGGCAGCACCAGTATCGAGATCAGCACGCCGCCACCACGCAGTCCGAGTGTCAATGCTGCTCCCACCGATCCGATCAAACTCAGCACCGGCGTGCCTATCAATAAACTCGCAAACAGAATCCAGAGCGTCTCACGACTGAGATCGAACTGCACTCCCACCAGCGGCGCAACCAAAACCAACGGCAGTTCCGCAACGATCCAGTGCGCCAGCGTCTTTCCGAGTACGACTAAAAACAGCGGCTGTGGCGTTAGTAACAACTGCTCCAGCGTGCCGTCCTGGTAGTCGTTCGCAAACAAACGTCCGAGCGAAAGCATCGACGCCAGCAGCGCTGCTACCCAAACCACGCCCGGCGCGATCGTGCGCAGCAGTTGTGTCTCCGGACCGATACCGAGCGGAAACAGGCTGACGACGATCACAAAGAAGAAAACTGTCGACAGCATGTCGGCGCGGTGACGCCACGCCAGCATCAGATCGCGCCAAACGATCCAGCGCAACATCGATAAGCTCGAAGGTGCGTTCACGTTGTGAGTTCTAGTCGTTGGAACCGGTCCGTCGACAACTCTAAATCCTGGTGCGTTGCGACGATCGCAATGCCGCCACCCCTCAGGTGGTTTTCTATCAAATATCTAACAAGGGCAACGGCGCGTTTGTCCAATGAGGTCATGACCTCATCCAGCAGCCAGAGTTTCGTGTTGCAAACGAGCAGTCGCGCCAGACTCACTCTGCGCCGCTGACCCTCCGACAAGAATCGTGCCGGAAGCGACTCACGACCACCCAGACCCACTTCCTTCAAAGCGGCGCCAGCACGTTCTTTGCTGATTTCCACGCCGTTCAACGCGTTTGAGATTCTCAGGTTCTCAATCGCGGTGAGCTCGTCTTTTACACCGTGACGATGACCCAGGTAAGTCACCGCGGCGACATAATCCTCACCGAGTGAGCGAATATTCGCACCTTCCCACTTAATCTGACCCTCGGCCGGAGGGAGGAGTCCGCACAAGATCCGGAGCAAACTGGTTTTGCCGCTTCCGTTTGGTCCGGTGAGCTGGACGAATGTTCCGGGAGACACTGACAGATCGAGCCCGCTAAAGAGCCTGCGATCCCCACGCACGCAGCCGAGCTTACTGACCTCCAGGATTGGCGTTTGTCCTCCAGGTGGTCATTGTAGATTGCCGACTGCCGATTGCCAATTGACAATCATGTTCTGACTCGAGGTTCGACGGGTCCCTTCGCTTGCAACCATCCGTTCCAGCCGCCTTGCAGTACCCGCACGCGCTTGAAGCCGCTCGCCTGTAGAACCTGCGCCGCCGAAATGCTCGATTCATCATTGGGGCATGCGCAGTAGGTGACGATCTCACGATCCTTCGGCAGATCTTTAAGCGGAGCGTACTTTAGGCGCGACTTTAGTTTTCTGCCCTTGAAATGAATGGCGCCTTTGATCGTTGTGGTGCTTGCCGCATAACCCTGCGGGCTGCGGACGTCAATTATCATTACCGGCTCGTTGCCGGCGAGCTTCGCTTTAAGCTCTTCCGCCGTGATCATCTCAACCGCCGCGGGTGTTTGCGCCTGAACCGAAACCACCGATAGAGCAGCAACAATAACAACGATAAATAAATATCTGCACATCGTCATCTACGTCTCCCTTGATAAATCCTGTTTTGTGCCTCTTGTGCTTTTCTGCGGCTCATCTCATCGTTCGGGATTTATGGAACACGCCGGGCGCTTCTGGCTTGCCATTAAATGTCTTTGGGTCGTACCACGAATACGTCGAGACCGCGTAGTAAAGAAATCCGGGCGTTCCCTGAACCGTCTCGCCAATCAGATCACCCTGCGTACGCGGCAACTTCCGCCCCGCATTCGCAGCGACAAACTCTTTTCCGCTGTGTAGCTTCAAGTCACTTCCGACGACGTCCTTGAGCACAAAAGTCTGTGTCGCTTCCGGGTCGCGCCAGTCGTTAATGCCATATCCATGAATGACAGCCAGCAGCGCTTCATCCTTTTCGATTTTTAGTGGCGCGCGATCTACCTTGCGGGTGCGTGGCGCCCTGACCAGCCAGGGCGGATAATCCTGATTCATCTCTTCAAGCTTGACGGGTTTTATAACGACTGCAAGATCCTGAGAAGCGTCGCCGTTGAAGTCTCCCATGAGAAAGTTGGGATTGGAATTTTGATCGAGTACAGCGGCATCTTTGAAGATGCGTTTGATTGCGTCGCGAACCTCGGGCAGCCTCGGAGCCGCAGCAGCAGTAAGCCGTACCGGTGTCGATTCCGGAGTTGGTAGATAGGTTGGTGGCTGCTCCACCGCAACCCGTTTAGTCGTCGAACTACAAGCAGAAAGTGTTAATACAACAATAGTCAGTAACCAGATCGAGCTCTGTCTCATGATTGGAGCCCCCCCATTGTTGACGGAAACCGAAGCTCGCCGGATGGTGGTTCCAGCGAGCTTCGGGATAGTGCCTCATCAGTTCGTCTCTCGCGAGTAGATCATAACGACAGTACGAATGCGATGAGATCGCTCCGCTGCGCAGCGGTCAGGGCATTGAAGTTATTTCGTGCCGTAGTTGCCTGACCGGCGTGCAGTTGGATCGAATCAAATATAGTGACGTTCAGGCCCTGATGCATGAGCCTGTTGCGGGCTCGCACGCCCCAGAGTGCTGACGTTCGGATTTGATTGGCTGTACCCTGGCCGCCGTTTTGAACAATTCCATCTCCCGTTCCGATGTTGTGTAGAGCAAAATCGCTAAACGGGTGGATGATCTTGTTACCAAGAGCTGCCGGCACGGCGAACGCCCCGCCATTGATGAGAGTGCCTGGAGCCGCTGTCACAAACGTTCGTGTGTGACAAACAGCGCAACCGACACTATTGAACAGCGGATCGCCTCGTACTGCAGCGGCGGGGAGTGGTGTCTGGCGACGCGGGGCTCTCGTGGCTGCCATGAAATCAGCAAACGCGAGTACGTCGAGTCCATCGTCTTCAGGATCTTCTACCGGATCAAAAGGCGATGGGAACGTGACGTTAATAACGCCGGCGGGAGTGCTGGCCGGGTTCTCATGTGTACCGGCATCAGGAGCACTTGAACTCCTGCCGCCGAACCCGTCAAACGGATTGGTGATACCCATCTCGTTAAGATAAGCATCGCCTGAGAACGAAACCAGGCTCGCGTGTTGCGCTTTCCAACCGAACCGGCCAATGCGAAGCGTGTTATTCGCTTCCGTTACCGGGACGTTGATGAGTGTTCCACGTTGCGCGAGCGGCTGCGCAGCGACGTTATTCTGGAGTGCTGCGTTGGCAAGACACTCGACGAAACCATCACCAAGGGTGCTGATCGTGACGCGGAACGACCTCACGTTTTCAGCAGTCGAGATATGCTCGACGATATCGGAATCCGTAGCGCGAGCATGAACCAACTGCCCACCCGGTGCGTCTACAAATGCGCCATTCACAGTATGACCGGCTCTGAATTCCATTTGTTGGCCGAATGCGCCAACATCTACTGATTGGTGACACTCCACACAACCTACGTCGTTATAGGTTGGTCCAAGACCATCTTCGATGGTCTCGCGTTCCGAGAAGATGAATTTGTTGTCTTCGAATCTGCCATTTCCGCGCGCGGTGGGTGGCTCTGGTTCGTTGACGCATTCGTCGATCGGTGTGCCCTTTACGCCGAAACCGTTGAACAGGTCATCGGTCTTGGCGTCCATGTCAGTGGTCAGTGCCTCGGTTGCAGTCTGACCTTCGACTGGTTGGGGCGAGCTCAAGGGTAGAAAGAGCGCGACCGCGAACAAGATAAGAGTCAGTATAGGTAGAGCTTTCCTCATTTTTGGACTTGACCTCCTGGAAGCTACAAACGGGTTGCGCGTGAAAACTGGCACAGTCTGTCCATCGGCAGACGGCACAGTTTTGCTCAAAAGTCGGGACCTGCTTGATTTGGACTACTGAGGCAAGCTCAAGTCTTAGGGGGATCGACCAGAGTTAAATGAGTCCTCTCACTGAAGAAGTAAACCAGGGACTAACACCTAGTTGTGAGAGAGAGGGCAGAGGCGCGGACCCTGCTCGAATTTTAAACCGCAATCAGCTGGGCATTACTTAGCCGGGAGTGGGCCGCACTCTAGTCCCGTTTATAGGCAAAGTCAAGAAAATTGTAGTCGCCAGATTACACAATTATTCAAATCGGGTAATCTGTGTAATCTGTGGACAGGAAAAGGCATAAAACGTATCCCTTCACCGCGATTGTCGGCCAGGTAGAGATGAAGCTGGCCCTGATTCTGAACGTTGTCGATCCCCTGATCGGCGGCGTTTTGATCATGGGCCATCGCGGCACCGGAAAGTCTACCGCCGTGCGTGGGCTGGCTGACCTGCTGCCACGGATCACGGTCGTTGCTGGTTGTCCTTATAACTGCGATCCGCAGGACAATCGAAATATTTGTGATCAATGCAGCGCTGCTGGCGATCTGACCGCGACGCAATCCGCGGTGCCTGTTGTTGAGCTTCCTTTGGGTGCGACTGAAGATCGAGTTTGCGGCACGATTGATATCGAGCGAGCGCTTGCGGCAGGTAGGAAGGCGTTCGATCCGGGCTTACTCGCGCGCGCCAATCGTGGCTTTTTATATATAGACGAAGTAAACCTGCTCGAAGATCATCTGGTCGATCTGTTGCTCGACGTTGCGGTGACGGGAATTAATAAAGTTGAGCGTGAGGGTATTTCGGTCGAACATCCGGCGAGTTTTGTGTTGATTGGTTCGGGAAATCCGGAAGAAGGAGAGCTCCGGCCACAACTGCTCGACCGCTTCGGACTGCATGCCGAGGTTACAACTGAGAACTATCTCCAGAATCGAGTGGACATCATTGTGCGTCGCGAGGGTTACGATCGAGATCGCGAGGCGTTTTGTGAGTCCTTCGTCGCGGACCAGGAGCAGCTTCGCAAGCGCATTACGAGGGCTCGCGCCGGCTTGAATAAACTCACGATCGCGAGACCGGTGCTCGAGAAGATCGCGCAACTCTGCGCGGACCTCAAAGTCGATGGCCATCGCGGTGAGCTGACAATCATGCGTGCGGCGCGTGCGCTGGCGGCGTTCGAGGGACGCCGCGCGGTGACGGAAGATCAGGTGAAGAGAGTTTCAGCAATGGCGCTGCGACACAGGTTGCGCCGTGATGCGTTAGACGAAACCGCGACGAGCGAACAGATCCAGCAGGCGGTGGATGAAGTATTTCCGAGCACGTCACCTCCGCAGCCGTCGAGTGGAAACGGTGGCGGTGGCGACACTCACCGGCAGGAAGGGCCGGGCAAGAGCAACAAACAAGCGCCGCGGCAACGTGCAACTGCTTCGGGAAGTAGTGCAAGACCTAATACAGCGGATGTTTTATCACCGCCGGGAGTTGAGAAGAAGTCTGGTGAAGTGCGGTTGGACGAGCATTTAAGGACGGCCGAGCGGAAAGAGAAATCGATCTCGCAGAGCCGTCGTACAAGTGGCGGAAAAGCAGCGCTGGCGCAAAGGCGCGGTCGATACACGCGCGCGGTGACGTTCCGCAGTGCAGGAGCACGCATTGCGATCGATGCGACGTTGCGCGCGCTCGTCGGCCTGGACACAACGCTGCGAGAAGGATCGTTAGCACCGGTCAGTTCCGAAGCACTGCGCTACAAGCTGCTGAAACACAAGCAGGGCACGCTTTTCGTTTTCGCGATCGACGCGTCGGGGAGCATGGCCGCGAACCGTATCGCGCGCGCGAAGAGCACGATTCTTAAGTTGCTGCGCAAGTCGTACTTGAATCGCGACAGCGTGGCGATCGTTTCGTTTCACGGCACGTCTGCAAATGTCGACTTGCCGCCGTCGCGAAGTATCCTGCGTGCCCGCCGCGTGCTGGATTCGCTGCGAATGGGTGGCAGCACGCCGCTCGCGCTAGGGCTGGTGACGACGATCGAGTTGCTGGAACTGGTGGGAAACAAATTTGGCGAGACGGTGGTGTTGCTATTCACTGACGGTCGTTCAAACGTGCCGCTCAGGCGCGGCGGTCTCAACCTGCGCGCATTCCGGCAAGTGAAGATTGAGTCGGAACTGCGAGAGCTCACTGTGGCTCTCAACCGGACGCGAGCGCGCGTCATAGTTGTTGACACTCAAAAGGAATTTGAATCCAGCGCAGACACGCGCCGTCTCGCAAGTATTCTGCGCGCACGTTTTGTGAAGATATCTCCTGCTTAATCCGTAAACAATCCGTGTTAATCTGTGGCTAAAATAATCTCCAAAGATGAACGCGACGCGAAAGTGTTTGCGCTTTACGAGCAACTCGTTGAGATCGAACAGCGATTGATCCCCACGGGTCTGCACGTCTTTGGCCGTCCTTCTTCCGCCGGCGAAAAAACCGATCTGCTGAAGATGATCGCTTCGTTTGACCGTCCGGAAGCCGGTGTGCGCGCGCTGCCCGAAGCTTTGCTTGCCGAAGCGGTGCGCGAGTTTGTGGCAGCCGGCGCGGATGCTGCAGTTCGTCTTTTAGAACAGAAGGGTTTGAGTGCAGAAACAACGCGCCCGGTCTTCGCACTCCTTGAAACAGTCTCCACCAAACTGAAAACCAACAATGAGCTCGATTCGCTCATGCGCGCGTTGCGTGGCGAGTTCATCGAACCTGGACCAGGCGCTGACATCGTACAGAACCCCGACATACTGCCCACCGGCAGAAACACTCACGCCATCAATCCGTACGGCGTGCCTTCCGCCGTAGCGTTCGCGCGCAGCGAAGTGGTCGCGAATAGTCTGCTCGAACGTTACAAGAGCGAGAACGGGCGTTACCCGGAAGCGATGGCGCTCGTGCTCTGGGGACTCGACAACATCAAGACGCAGGGCGAGGGTGTGGCCCAGGCGCTCTGGCTGCTCGGCGTGCGCCCCGTTCGCGATGCTTTAAATAGGACCACGCACGTTGAGGCGATTCCGTTGGACCATCTCGGACGCCCGCGTATCGACGTGGTGATGACTGTGTCGGGCATCTTTCGAGATCTGTTTAGCCCGACAGTGCAGTTGCTCGATAAGGCAGTTCGCCTGGTGGCTCAGCTCGACGAGCCTTTGGATTCGAACTACGTCCGCAAACATGTGTTGGAGCAAATCGCCCAGGATGCTTGTGATGAGGATGATGCTGCCGTTCGTGTCTTCTCCAACGCTCCCGGCAACTACGGCACTAACGTGAATTTCATGGTGATGGATTCGCAGTGGGAACGCGAAGAGACGCTCGGCGATCTGTTTGTAACGCGAAAATGTTTTGCGTACGGGCGCGACTCGAAAGGACGTGCGATCGAAGGCAGGGAAGCGCGTGTGGCCATGGACCGGGCGCTGTCGCGAGTCGAAGCGACGTACCAGAACATCGACACGTTCGAGATCGGACTTACGGACGTGGACCACTATTTCGAGTATCTCGGCGGCGTTTCGAAAGCGGTGGAGAAGCGGGCCAAGGCGAAACCAGCGATTTATTTGTCGGATTCGCTTTCGCGCGAGGTGAAGATTCGGACGCTCGAAGAGAC